>JBMCSP010000143.1:0-2523 GCA_048624455.1 Nanobdellota archaeon | reverse complement strand
GATGCAACGCCAGATGTATCGGATTCTTCACGATCACATCCAGTCGCATAAGACGACGCTCATCTTCACGAACACCAGATCCGCCACCGAAAGGATAGTGCATAATCTCAAGGAAAAATTTCCTAAGTTCTATGGAGAACATAACATCGGCGCCCACCACGGCTCGCTCTCAAAATCACATAGGTTCAAGATCGAATCACAGATGAAGGAAGGGAAACTGAAATGTGTCGTCTCTTCAACGTCTCTGGAACTTGGCATCGATATCGGATCCATAGATCTCGTCATCCTGCTCGGAAGCCCGAAATCTGTCGCAAGAGCATTGCAGAGGATAGGACGAAGCGGACACAGCCTGAAAGAGACAGCCAAGGGACGCATCATCGTCCTTGATCGCGATGACCTCGTTGAATGCGGCATCCTTCTTAAGGCAGCGATCGAGAAAAAGATTGATCGAATCCACATCCCGCTCAACGCAAAGGATGTCATCGTCCAGCACATCTATGGCATGGCGATCAACGGACCCATCCATGTGGATGAGATCTATAAGACCATCAGACGCTCATATCCATACCACACCATGCAGCGTTTTGCATTCGAAGAAGTCATGCAATACATGGCAGGGGAATTCTCCGATCTCGAGTCGCGAAGCGTCTATGCGAAGATATGGTATGATAAAGAGACCGGCAACGTCGGTTCCAGATCAAAGCTTGCCCGGCTGATCTACATGACCAACATAGGCACCATCCCCGACACGACAGGCATTGTCGTCAAGATAGGTGAGGAGCCTATAGGGATGATCGACGAGACGTTCATGGAGCGCCTGAAGACAGGTGATGTCTTTGTCCTCGGAGGAAGTGCATACGAGTTCAAGTACAGCAGAGGGATGACCGCACAGGTCCAGACCGCTCTCGGAAAGCCGCCGACCGTGCCCTCATGGTTCTCAGAGATGCTTCCTTTATCGTATGACCTGTCGCTTGAGATCCAGAAGTTCAGGAAATATATCGAGGAGAAATTCAGGAATCCAAACATCGCCGATCCGCAGGAGAAAAAGAAAGACATACTCGCCTTCATCGACGAATATCTCTATGTCGACAAGAATGGAGCGGAAGCGATCTACCGCTATTTCAGGGAGCAGTTCCTCTATGCGTCAATTCCCCACCATGAGAAGATCGTCATCGAACACTATCATGACGGGCGGAAAAAATACGTCATCTTCCACACCCTTTTCGGACGCCGCGTCAACGATGTCCTCTCGCGTGCTGTCGCCTATCTCATGGCAGGCAGGAATGATGTCGAGATCGGCATCACCGACAATGGTTTTTACCTCAGCACAGGCTCAAAGGGTGATGCGAGGAAAGCGCTGAGGACGCTTGCAGCTACTGACATCTATGAAGTCATGGACCTCGCTCTAGAAAAATCAGAAGTCCTGAAGCGAAGATTTCGGCACTGCGCATCCAGGGCGCTCATGATACTACGGTCATATCGGGGACGACAGAAGTCGGTCGGACGCCAGCAGATGTCATCCCAGCTTCTCATCAACGCTGTCAAGAGGATAGATCCAAATTTTCCTATTCTCCAAGAAGCCAGGCGCGAAGTATTAGAAGATCTGATGGATATCATCCATGCGCAGGAAGTTCTCAAATATATCGATTCCGGACATATCAGGATAAACGAGATCCACACAGACGTACCCTCACCGTTCGCCTTCAACCTCGTCATGCAGGGCTATGTCGATATCCTCAAGATGGAAGACCGCCTCGAGTTCCTCAAGCGTATGCACGAGTCCGTCCTTGAGCGCATCGGCGCAAGCAAGCCTGCAGACAAAGGATCGGGCGCAAAGGATGATACTGTCGAGGCTCTCGGTTCTGTCGCAGATATGAAGGACAAGTTCCTCGAGGAGCGCAGAAAAAAAAAGAGGTTGACGCCAAAACAAGAGCAACTCATGGAGCAGGCAGCGATCATCGAGGTCCCTGCACGGACCCGTGTCCATCTCAACAATCTTATCAGAGGAGAACCGCTCGAGAGTATCGATCACAAGTTCTTCGATTATATACAGCACCATGAGGATGAGATCGCCGACAACTGGCCAAAGAAGCTTGCCTGGCTTGTTCTTGAGAAGAAAGCAGAATTTTTCAAGGAACAGTTCGACTACCAGAAGTACTGGGAAGAGGAAGACGATGAGCAAGAAGAGCAGCGAAGGGAAGAGCAGGCAGAACTCCGCTATGATTTCGAGCGGGCGGCCCGCAAGGTAGGGCTTGATTCAAAGATCCGTTATGAAGGGCTTAAGCTCATCGAAGGCGAGACTGACGGGTTCTCCAAAGAGTTCAAGGGGTGGCTGTCCGGACTGCTCTCAGGGACCGTGCCAAAACACTGGAGCACCAAGCTCGTCAAGTTCCTCATGAAGAAACAGGAAGAGATCGCATAGGACGGCATCTTGAGATACAAAATGAAGATATGTCCAATCCCACCCGGATCATGCTACGATGCAACGATATGCAAAGCTTTATAAACACAAGCCCACCATTT
>JBMCSP010000142.1:0-2537 GCA_048624455.1 Nanobdellota archaeon | reverse complement strand
GGCAGGCCGAGCAGCTACGCTCTAAGAGATAAGGGCTGAAAGCATCTAAGCCCGAAACTTACCTCAAAAAGAGACATCGTAGGACACTCGTAAAAGACGAGTTTGATGGGAACGGGATGTAAGTGCCAAGCTTCGGCGAGGTATTCAGTCCGCGTTTTCCAACAGTCCATGCTTTACTTATTTTAGGAATACAACTGTATGCACGGTCTCCTTTTCACTTTGTTTTTCGAACCATGTTCGGAAAATTCGAGAATAAAGTTCTCGTTATTTTTTTCTTTATTTTTCTGAAAAGGATCCTACATTTTTTACACACATAACAAGAAGTAGCGAGAGCTCTCTCTGTTGGTGTGAACAGAGCATCTTCTCGGCAATTGTCTGTTTCGTTCCAAGATGTGGCGTGCCCGGACGGCGCGACCCTCGCAAAAGCTTATGACACTTTCCCACTTTTCATTCTAAGACTCTGCTTCCCCAGGTGGGGCAACCCCTGCGGACGAGTTCTCTATTTTTCTGCACAAGGTCAGACCTGATGCTGTTGCTTGCGATGCTCTGTTTACTGCATGTGTCTGTGTCTGTGCCTGTTTTTCATCGACATATCTACCTAAGGTTAACAAATTTTTTATATGATGCTTCCGACGTGCTTGTATGGAAACAACTGATTCTCTGGTGGGTAATGTTGAGGCCTATGAGCCTATCGTTGGTGAAGACTACATCGCAGAATTGAAGAAGATGGCGCATGATCTTCCGATCAGACGCGTCTTCATGGTCAATTCGACAAAGACGCAGGGCGGCGTCGCTGTCCTCTTGCAGAGCATCGTCCCTATGCTCCAGAGCCTTGGTATAGAGACGTACTGGCTGGAGCTCAAGGCATACACAAAGTTCTTTGAGACCACCAAGTCATTCCATAACGGCCTCCAGGGCGAGAAGTTCGACAACATAGAAGAGCATATCGCAAAATACAAGAGTTTCTACGAGAATGAGGTAGAGACGTACAACAAGCATATCATCGATTACCTCGATGGTCTGGGAGAAGGCGATATCGTCATCATACATGATCCCCAGCCGCTCGGTCTTATCAAGTACCGCAACAAAGATGATGGTTCCAAATGGATCTGGCGCTGCCATATCGATTCGAGCAAACCCGACCAGAAGCTCTGGGATTTCGTCTATAGTCTGGCGTCGCAGTATGATGCACGCATCGTCTCAAAAGAGGCATTCATGCACGGAGACCTGAGCTGGGTCGTCATCCCGCCGTCGATCGACCCGATGACGGTGAAGAACAGGGATATGGATCCTGAGAAGGTCGTTGATATCCTCAAGACATTCAATATCCCGCAGGATAAACCCTTTGCTGTCCAGGTCTCGCGGCTTGACAAGTGGAAAGATCCTGTCGGGGTCATCGAAGCGTTCAGGAAGGCGCGCGAAGAGGTCGATGCATCGCTTGTCTTGGTCTATGATGGTGCTTCTGATGATCCTGAAGGAGACATGATGTTTCAGAAAGTCCTGGAAGCGCTAGAGGGCAAATATTCAGATGATATCTATCTTATCAGGGGAGACAAGCAGGAAGTGGTCAATACCTTCCAGCGTGCCGCATCCGTCGTCTTTCAGAAATCACTCAAGGAAGGTTTTGCTCTGACTGTCTCAGAAGCATTATGGAAAGCGACCCCGGTCATCGCGACAGAAGTCGGCGGCATCCCGCTGCAGGTCGTGCATGATAAGAATGGTTACCTTCTTCCACCCTATGAGATGGATGTCTTTGACGAAAAAAGGGAAGCCCATATCGATGCAGCTGCCCATTACCTCAAAGAGATTCTTGGCAACGGCATGAAAGCTGCAGAGATGGGTCGTGAGGCAAAAGAACATGTCCGAAAGAATTTCCTGGTAACTAGGCATGTCAGGGATTATCTTGCATTGATCGGATCGCTGATGAAATAGAAAGGTCTGCTTCCTTTTTTCTTCTTTTTATTTTTCAATAGATTCTTTTGTCCTGGTCAAAGAACGTGACATAATCTTCTATCCTAGGCGTGACGATGAAATCGGCAAACCGTTCTTCGAGGTCTTTCTCGGTCGTATGTCCTGTATACTCCTTGAACAGCCGATAAGCGGTGAAATCAGCAAGATTGACGAGGCGGTATGTCTTGTCGCCTTTAGGGACAAACAGAACTTTCGGGGCAGACGGGTGGACCAGTTCCTTAAGTTTGCTGATATCATCCAGATTCTTCTCACCGTCTATGATCACCTGCTCAAGATCGCTGCCGCCGTGCTTGATGAGCTCTGACATCGCGATAAGACCTAATTGATTCTTGCTGAACAATTTTGTATACTCTTGAGGTATCACGACGTGCCGGTACTCTCGAGGGGCATTGTTCTCTCGTATCTTCCCTGCGATAGTGCCTTTTCTGTGGCGGAGTTTTGAATATTCGCCTTTCTTGAGGTCTCTCTCAGAATCAGAATAGATGCCGGCGAAGATCTCAGGGAACCTTCCATGATTGGATTCATCGATCCCCAGGAACCGCCCATACTCCATAGGATGATTATAG
>JBMCSP010000141.1:0-2601 GCA_048624455.1 Nanobdellota archaeon | reverse complement strand
CAGATCCCTAAAGGTGAACTGGTTTAATTGAACGTACATAGATGCAAAGAATTTGAATCGCATGAACCCAAGGGTTCAGATCCTGATGGAATGAACCCCTTGAATTCCGCGTGAGCACGTCGAGGACGGGATTTGAACCCGCAAGTCCGAAGACACAGGATCATTGCGATCCTTGATTGGTATTGTAGGTCTCTGAAGAACTACAAGCTCTTAGCAATCCTGCGCAATACCAGATTATGCGACCTCGACATTTTTGTCAAATGTGTTTCATGTGGGCTCGACTTTAGGAGACCCACACGGTGCCAATGGACGAAACCACTGCCATGATTATGCGACCTCGACATTTTTGTCAAATCTTTATGGCGACATAGAGTAAGACAGCATATGTCTGTTGAAGCTGAGTTCTACGCTCATTTAAAAAGATTGTGTCATGATAAAGCGCGCCGCCTCAAAATGTCACTATAAAGTAACAAAAAACACAAGTTTTAAATATTGGTTCTGATGCGAGCGCCCATGAGCAGGGAATATCTCAAAAGTCTGGGGAAAAAAGCTATAAAGATCGGCTTGAGCGGTGCAGCTGTAGTTATTATTGCAGCCGGTACGCTCTCGATGAATCCTTTCCAGAAACATCGTGCTTATTATACTTCTCCTCAAGAGACTGCTGCCGTACACGCATTTGGAGACGAACAGGCCAATCTCCTTTCAACGAAGAAAGAGCTTCTCCAGAGTAGTCTTGAGCAGTTGGTATCATCGAAGCCTGGGCGACCAGAAGAGCCAAAGAGCTATCTTGAAGAGCTTCCTACACGAAATCCAGATGGTAATATAACCCATTCTGTCCGATCCGGTGAATCATTATCATCTATCGCAAGAGAGTATTTTGATGGATCGACGAATCCATTTCAACTTGCAGCGACTATCGCTGAAGCAAATGGCCTTTCTTCAATGAATATCGCGTATGGACAGATCCTTGACATCCCTAAACGATCAGACAGCACCAGCGACATCAGGCCCTATACTGAGCTCTCATTTGATGAACGCCTCGCTTTTTTCAGCGACCGTACGATTGCTTCAGCCAATCCTTACCTAAGTGATATCCTGCAAATCTCTGATGAGATGGATATCGATGCACGGATCGTCATGGCTATCGGCTCTGAGGAGAGCCATTTCAACCAGGATGCACGCTCAATAACGGGTGCCGTCGGCCTCTGGCAGCAGCAGCCTGAGTATCACGAAGTGACCGATGATCCCATGCTGAACCTGAGGACGAAGATCAATTTCGTCAAGGATCTCTATAAGATGTTCCTTGATTATCATGAAGGTCATGAAGAAGCTGCATTGATCAGTGCTATTGCAGGATACAACGACGGTCCCTACGATGTTCTTGATGACCTGAAGGAAGGACTATGGGACGGAATCACCGTAGAAAGCATTCCTGCAAATCGTGGCGTTTCCTGGGAAACCAGAAGCTACACCCGCCGGGTCGTCAAGAAGCTTCGGGATTATGACGTCGATATCGACCAACACCTCTGGTGAGCTTTCAGACCCAGGTTTCTTTGCATACATTCTATTTTGTCAGGTCGTGGCAAATGGGAAACATTTTTAAACACGACCTGTTTCTTCTGCCCCAGCGAAGTGGGGCAGCCAGGAGTGCCCGTCGGGCTCATAACCCGGAAGTCGGTGGTTCAAATCCACCCTTCGCTACTTCAATTTCTTTGAAAATTCATATCTTGTTCTTCTTTGAACCACAGAATATTTCCGACGGGCACTTGTTTCTATGTGAATTCTCTTGATGAAACAGGATAAGTTTCCTCGTGCTTGCAAAACATGCATCAGTGTCTGGATAACGCTGATAAAGATCAGTGAGTGTTATGCTGACATGATACAAAGCCTATGGACTGATCCGAATCTGCGTGGATACTCATTTGAATACATCGCTAAAGTCATGCTGAGGCGTCAGCAGAAGAATAATTTCATCTTTATGACGAATCAGTTCGATTCCATTGACGAGATCCTGACAAAATATCGTCTGACGTCTGATGATCCATATATCAATTATCTTCGCAAGGAATGGAGACGCTGCGATCTCATCGAATTTGTCCATGAAAAGAGGGCGATCAAGAAGATCAACATCTATGATATCAAGACAAAACTCCATTCTGTCGAAAAAAACGTATTTGAGTTCTGCAAGTCCGGTTTTCTCTTCTTCAATAGCAGCGAGATATACCAAGTCGGTCGTTTTGTCGTCTCTATAATCATTTTTCCCAACTGGCGTTTCAGTTTCTCGGTTATCCCTTTTGACAAAGTTCCCACAAAAGTTTATACACGATACAGAAAACGGTCAGAGAAATCTGCTCCGCAGACTTTATAAAAAATAACTATTTCTGAATTATAGAATTGGGGTTGTAGTGTAGCTTGGCTATCACTCTAGGCTGGGGGCCTAGCGACCGGGGTTCGAATCCTCGCAACCCCATCAGTTTATTTCTAAAGACCAAGATAAGAAATGTCTGGTCCAATCGACGTGTTGATTTGGATCTGGTTAAAATATGTGAGGAATAAGGCTTCACAAGAATTTCTGTTCTTCACTCGTACTTATGCATCTCT
>JBMCSP010000140.1:0-2607 GCA_048624455.1 Nanobdellota archaeon | reverse complement strand
ATAAGATAAGATGCAGATAAGAAAAGAAAAAAGAAAGAGAAACTATTTCTTGCTACCTGACTTCTTCGATGTTTTTGAGAGTCTTTTCTGGACACGTAATGCAACCCAGATGACAAGTGCCATCTCGGCAAGCAGCACGATAGGCCGTATGTAGACGCTCATATCGCCGAAGTAGCTGATCGTACCGACAAAGATCGAGGCAAGACCGCCCAAAGTGAATCCTGAATAGATCCATTCGACCATCTCGTTCTTCGAGTTGATGTGCAAACACGTCAGGATTGCAGCAAGACCGAGCACGCTTGTGATGATAAATGAGATCAACCTGTGCTTCTCTCTTGCCTTGTCATACCTGATGCTGCAATCATCGCACCGGGCGTCGATGACACAACCGCTCTGGTTGTACTCATAACGGACAGTGCCGCCTTCATCTCTACACTCCCGAACAACATCCTGATCTATCTGCTCATCAGGACAGTCATTGGCGACTCTCGCATCGACCGGCATCGGTTTTGGTTCGTACGTACAGAAATCACCGTATTCCGGCTGCTCCATAAAGACATCCGTCAGGCTGAACGCGAACACAGAAAACAGGATCGTGATCGTCACGATGAGCGCCAGTTTTTTGACAGCTTCTAACATGGAGCTCTACAGAGCGAGATCATTTATAAAATTTTGTATTCTGTGCTGAAAGCTATTTCTTTCTCAGGACGATAACATTGCTCCGTCCTCTCTTGAATTTCTTTATGATCCCTTCGTTCTCCAGTTCGCTGATGACAAGAGATATTTTAGCTTCCGAGAACGGGAACTGCCTACGTATCTCTTTTTGTGTGCTCCGCCCATGCTGATCATCAAGATGAGCAAGCACTTTGGAGCGCAGGTCATCGGATGCAGAAGATGGCTGTACAAAAGCGTCAGAGAGAGCGTCACCGCCTTTGAAAGACCTGTTGAAGGCTTTGCGTATCCGCCTGCGAAAGACAAACGCCAGATTGCCAAGAGCGATGATACCAAGCAGGAGGATATACCACATATAGGAGCGATGCTCTTCCTGTGGAATCAGTGCATCTTCAAAAAGGTCCCGGTCAAGATCATCCTCAAGCTTTTCTTCCTCAAAAGAAGGGAAGAGGATGAGGTCTCTCGTGAAATTTCCGTCCCTTGAGACGGTGATATTCTCTTCAACAGAGAGATCGCCTTTTGAAGCACGGATGGTATACTGGCCGGGAGGTACGCTGAAGCGGTACAGCCCATCCTTGGTCACTTTCACCTGGTGGGGCTCTGTATCGATCTCGACGACAGCATTATCGACCTCTTCGAAGGAAAGGTCATAGACGTAGCCTGAGATTGTCGCTGCAGAAGCAAAGGATGATAAGAGCAGCACAGCTGCAATGATACAGAGAGAAAGGGCCGCATCGCTCATGAGACTGCGCTTCATGCGAGAGAAAAAGCAAGGGTTCTTTAAAAATATTCGTCAGCTCAACCCTGAAGAAGATCTCTTTGGATCATGATACACATCTTGGCGACGTACCGGATACCGTTGCTTTTACAGAATGAGATCGCCTCATCACTCTCGCTGCCCGGCTGCATCCAAACTCTTTGTATCCCTTTGCGGAGCACATCATCCTTCAGGACGTTGAGCGCTATGGGAGGTGGGACAACAAATACAGCGACATCCACATCATGCGGGATGTCTGCAAGAGATGCATAAGCTTTCTGTTCAAGGATCTCTGCCTCTTTAGGATTGACAGGAATGGCTTTGAAACCGTTGTCAAGAAGGTCCTTGAGGACCTTATGCCCATATTTAGACTCATCTGCCGATGCTCCGACAACTGCATAGGTTAATTTTGGGTCGATGATAGTGTCCATACGTACCAGATGATGCGCTCATTTATGTTTCTTGTGCTTTCTTCTTTTGTTTTTGTGCGAGCCATGTTCCATCTTTCCTTTCTGCCCTTTCCTCTTTGCATTCTTAGGAGATCCAGCAGATCGAGAAGATGATGCATGGCGGACAACTTCCCAACGGTTGATGGCGATCGCGACAAGGAACAGGCTAGCCGCTATGCTGAACGTCGTTATGCAACGCATACAGATCTCGCACCCTGAAACACCTGAAGCAGAGCAGGATTCCTGTTCGTGAACCATCATGCCAAGGCTGTCTGTCAAAGAGAGACCATCCATGGCGCCGGGAAGGCCTGATGCACTCTCATCGGCGATAGTGGTATTGCAATGGAGGATCGCTGTCACGACGATGAGCAGGAACGAGAGCAAGAGAAGGATGTTCGGCAGCCTGAGGAGATCCTCTTTGCTGTTGACGATGAAGAATGCCCGAAGCAGCACGACCGATATCACCAGTAGGAAAAGCGCGACGATATAGACATCATAGAAAGCGAATCCTCTTATGCTCAATGCCAGATAGGCGCCAGAAGCGATGAGGACGATGCTCATGAGCTTGCTGACAGTGCCGAAGACAGCATATCCTTTTTTTGCATAGGCGAGGAGCGACTGCCCGATGAACGCAAAGATGATGGAGGGGGCGAGCAGACCAAAGCCGAAAGCGACGAGATTAAGCATGACAGCGCCCTGCGTATTCAGCGTTATGATCGCCGCGAGATA
>JBMCSP010000139.1:0-2645 GCA_048624455.1 Nanobdellota archaeon | reverse complement strand
CCAAGCTGCAACCGCAAGACGTTTGATGAGGTGCTCATCGATTGCATCAAGAATCCGGTATCCACCTGCTCAGGGGTTTCCTCCTGCGATGTCTTCGTCTCCTCGTCGGCCATCATCCTTGACGCGGTCTTTGAGCGGGTCAATATGGGCTATCGGATGTCATTCTCTACCGAAGGAAGAACTCTTCCTGATGCCCTGAGTGAAGATATGGGCGACGGACGTTGTTCAGAGGAGATCCGCGGCGAGACCTATCCGCTGCCGCTCAACCCCGGAACACTTGCTGTCACGCTGGCGGTCTGTCCGGTTTCGTGAAGCAGATGGAGACGTAGAAAACTTTAAATATACATGAACTACAAAAAATACAGGTGATTCTATGAGAAAAGCTCAGTCACTTTCCATGAATACTATCGTTATCGCGGCATTAGCGCTTCTTGTTCTTGCTATTATATCGCTGCTCTTCATCGGACGCATGAATACAGCAAGCGGGGATATCAACTCCTGCAGGAGCAATGGAGGCGTCTGCCTTGACAGCACACAGTTCGGCGGTGACTGCAGCAACGCTCTTGATCCGACGTATGACTGGAGAGAAGCATACAAGTATTCAGCAGGAAGAGAGTTGCGCTCCTACAAGTGCTATGATGCCACGGGTGATGTTCAACCCAACCAGATGTGCTGCGCTTTCACGTGATTTCTATGCGACCGAGCAAAGCCCAGGGACTCTCTATGAATTTTGTTGTCATCCTTGCGATAGCTCTGATCGTCATGGTCATCATCATCGGTATCTTCTCCTCCAACGCCAGGGAAGGCGACAAGAACCTGAGGAGCTGTGAGATCCGCAACGGAGTTTGTGTCGATAATGGCCCATGTCCTGGTAGTGGTGTAAATTCAGATCAAGCATCTTCTACTCCGATCTTTGGCGCAAAATGCTATGACGATCAAGGAGAAGTTGACAAGGAGGCAGTGTGCTGTCTGCGGAAGCAGGCTGAAGAAGAACAATAGTTGTTACTTAACAATAATAACAAACAGAAAGCTTTAAATAGAGTTCTTTCATTCTTCCAGAATTATGATTGTACAGGCTGACCTACTTAACAAGCTGAAGGCTTTTGGTCTCAATACGTATGAGGCAAAGCTCTGGATGGCCCTCCTTTCACGAGGGGTGTCGACGGCAGGCGAGCTTTCTGACATCGCAAATGTTCCGCGATCACGAAGCTATGATGTCCTTGAGTCTCTTGAGAAGAAGGGCTTTATCATGATGAAGTTGGGCAAGCCGATCAAATACGTCGCTGTCAAGCCTTCTGAGGTCCTTGAAAGGGTCAAGAAGAAGATCGAAACTGATGCGCAGACGCAGACCATGATGATCGACAAGATCCGTGATTCAGAGGTTCTTGAAGAGCTCAGGCTCCTGCACTCAAAAGGTATCCAGACAGTAGATCCGGGCGATCTCACAGGAAGCATCAAAGGAAGATCCAATGTGTACAACCACATGTCAAGCGCTATCAAGAACGCAGAGAGAAGCGTCATCATGATGGCGACTGATGAAGAGCTCGTCAGGATCGCAGAACACCTCAAGAAGGCGTTCTCCCGTGCGCGGCGCAACGGCATCACCATCAGGATCGCGGCACCCATAACAGACATCTCGCGCGACGCAGCAAAGCTTCTCTCTGATTATGCTGAGATCCGCCATATCGATACGCTCCAGGCACGCTTCCTCATCGTCGATGACAAAGAAGTGACCTTTATGCTGACAGATGACAAGAAGATCCATTCCAATTATGATGTCGCTATCTGGGCATCATCTGATTTCTTCTGCGCAAGCATGAGAAGCATGTTTACTGCAGTCTGGGATAGTCTCCCTGCATTCGATGAATCCTCTACAGTTGCAGAAGCTGCAAGTGCGAAGGCATATAATTGATGGTCTATTTTTCTCCTCGATATCTTTAAATAGCAACTTTCCTTTTCCTCTTTCATGAAAAAGACTATCTCTATCTTCACTGATGCGTTCTATCCGCAGCTCAATGGCGTGGTCACCTACACGCTCAATATCACGAACGAGCTTGCGCGCCGGGGCAATAAGGTCCTTCTCATCTATCCGAAGCCTAAGCGGGGCAGCAAGTCGCCTAAGCTTCAGCTTCATGAGAATGTAAAGACCATCCCTGTTCTCGGTGTCAAGATGCGCTTCTATCCTGATTTTCAGTTCACGTTTCCGCTGCAGCCTCAGCTGCCGGTAAGCCTGAAACGCTATGATGTCGATATCATCAATTTCCAGACACCGTTCACGCTAGGTGCGGAAGCGATCTTTTACAGCCAGCTCATGCGAAAACCGCTTGTCGGAACATTCCACACCTTTGTAGCGACAAAAGAATACATCAGCCATTCAAAGGTGCTAAGCCGAATGAAGAATCCTGAAAAAGCAGTCTGGAATTTCCTCAAGCTCTTCTACAATAGATCAGACAGGATCATCAGCGTCTCAAAATATACGAAAGGGGAGCTTCGAAAGAATGGCATTAGGCAGCCGATCGATGTCATCAACTGCAACATCAATTTCGACAAGTTTGGCGATCGTCCATCTTCCATCGATATCAAGGACAATGCGTTTGTCTTTGTCGGACGCATCGCTGAAGAGAAGAATCTCAAAAAACTTTTTG
>JBMCSP010000138.1:0-2669 GCA_048624455.1 Nanobdellota archaeon | reverse complement strand
TATCGTCGATATAGATGCATTCATCTGGCTTGACATCAAGTCTTCTGACAATCTCTTCAAAGATCCTGAAATCAGGCTTTGCGATCCGCGCTCCATAGGAGGTTACGATGACGTCAAAGATATCATGCAATCTTTTTTCCTCGATGATCGGCTCAAACCACGATCGTATGTTGTTTGAGAGGATGCCCACCTTATACGTTCCCTTCAGTTCGTTCTTGACGAATGCAAGGAGCTCATCCCTGAAGCCGAAGAACGCAAAAAACTTTTTCTTAAACTCAGTAAGATCTGTTCCTGCGAGATCGGCAACCTGCCTGAACAGCTCTTCTGAATCCATCTCATCGACCCGTGCCTTCAGCCACAGGCTGATCATCAGATCTTTCATCGCTTCGGCATCAGCATCTTTTCCCCTGGCAAGCCTATCGCAGAAATCTCTCAGTGACGCCTTCTCTGAAAAGACACCGCCGTAATCGAAGATGATCGCCCGTATCGCCATACTCAGATCACCATCATGATGATCTCAAAGGCAACCCCTGCAAAGAACGTCGAGCAAGGAAGAAGTATCTCTTTGACGTATCGTATCTTGTGCTTCACATGGCCTTTCTTCACATCCTTCTCATCGGGATAGAACATCATGCTGGCAAAGGCGATGAAGAAAAGGAACAAGAGCGATGCTGTCATCATCAGATTATCGGTAAAAAAAAATAAAACTCCTGCTACCAATCCCATACCTGCCTTGAATGCTGTCCTCATGAGCTCTTCTCTAAAGAATTCGTCATTGAGCATGATGATGCAGACTGCTGCAAGTGCAGAAAGCGGGATGCGAAACCGCATCTGTGAGAATGAGACGTAGACAGAGAAGCCGAGGACGATTGCCGCGACCAGACGGAACCATCCTCTGCCTGGTTTCAGCTCTTCAGGCGCGATGAACAGTACCCACGTTCCCAAAAAAAGTCCAGAGAACGTGACAACTGCGATCGCAAGCTGCTCAAGAAACGTGACCATGAGATGCCTTACATGTCGGCATTTAAATGCTTTTCTCTGATAGCTGCAAGAAGCTCATCTTCTGTGGTAAGGATACCCTTATGCTTTTCCTTGATCTCATCGATGATATCTTGGTCGGCGATATCCGTCTTTGACAGGTAAAGGATGATCTGCTTCCTGAATTTCTTGACATTCCTGAGAAGACGTTCCTGTTTCTCGAACGGATACAGTTCGGTCGGATCAAAGACATAGATCATCAGGTCTGCGACATATTTCATGGCGAGCTCGGCCTGCTTTTCTATCACATTCTTCTTCTCATCCCTGTTCAATGTCCCTGGCGTGTCCATGAACTGGATCTTGTGATTGTTCATCTTTCTGTAGCCGATAAGCAAGCTTTTTGTGGTGAATGCATAGGAATTGATCTCAACATCGGATGTCGTTATTTTCGAGAGCAGAGTCGATTTTCCGACATTAGGGAATCCGACGATCGCGACAGTGTAGAGGCTCTCCTTCACTGTGGGGAATGCCTTCATCGTGCGTCGGACCTGCTCAAGGAATTTCAGGTGCTTGTTGATGCGCTTCATGACGGAGCTGACCCTTCCGTAGAATGCCTGACGATAGGAAAGGACTTTCTCTTTTGTGGTCGCCTTCTTGATGTTCTTCGTCGTCTCTCTGGCGAACCCCGATATCTGCTCTGTCGTCCATCTGAGTGCGCCAAGCGATCGTTTGGTCTCATCGACATCGAACGATATGGCTGAGAGCTCCTTGTAGAATTCAGGAAGCTCGTCCATGCTCGGGAATGAATCCTCTATGCGCAGCATCGCTTCTCTGAGTACGTCCCTGACTGAATCAACCTTGCGTATCTCGACAGTCTTGGCCTTGATGACCTTATCTTTGGTCCTCAGCGAGTTCTGAGCTTCTGCTCCTTTTTTCTTCGCTCTGCCAAAGGCAGTATCAAGGTACACATCGTACGTTTCCACACTCTGGAGTCCCTGGAAATTCATAATAGTTGCAAAAAAGTCGACAGTGCTTTAAAAAACTTGGTAAAATACTGTGGAAGTGATGTCTGTCGATATCTTTTCAAGGAAATCTTAATAAAGGAGTGCTCTTTAGGTCATTTCGGGTGGTCGAATGAGCAATAAAAAACACCGTAAAAAGCAGAAGATGAGCCCCGTCTCCATCGTTGTTATGATCTTTCTTGGAGGATTACTTATCTATTCAGCAGTTTCAGTTATAAGAGGGGGTTCGTCGGCAGGCTATGATTCCACTGTCAATATGGACGCGCTCTCAACATGCATAGTAGAGAATGATGTTACCTTCTATGGCACCGAGTGGTGCAGCCATTGCGCAACGCAGAAACGGATGCTCGGTGATGTCTACTCGCAGTTCAAAGACGAGTTCTATGTAGACTGTGACGCAGAACCGGAAGCATGCCAGGCAGCGGGTATTCGCGGTTATCCGACATGGGTCATCGAAGGACAGCAGTATGTCGGTATGCAAGAATTAGAGACGCTGATGCAGGCAGCTGGATGTCAGCAGGATGCCTGAGCTTTCTTATTTTCTCTTGTCTCTCCTTTCTTTTCGTTTCCCGATGGCTCTTTGAGGTATCCTTTCAGCAGGAGAAGTCCCTGGGAGGACAGGTTGACATTGATGCGTCCGTTCTCTTCATGCGTCTGGACAAGCCCGAG
>JBMCSP010000137.1:0-2671 GCA_048624455.1 Nanobdellota archaeon | reverse complement strand
CGCGACAAGGAAGCGCTCCTTGTCTTTCGCTTTCGCGATGAACTCCCATTTCATGCCGGTCGTGAACCCGCCGCCTCCACGGCCTCTAAGGCCAGAGTCCTTGACGGTCTGGACGACATCTTCAGGAGATTTTTCTAAAGCGTTCTTGAGCCCGACAAATCCGTCGCGGACCTCGAACTCCTCGATGCTGAACGGATCGATCTGGCCAGTTCTTCGAAGAAGGTATTTTGTCTGATGAGCGTAGAAATTAAGATCAGGATGCTGGATGATCTTGTGGTCCTTTGCCTGATACAAAAGCCGGTCGACCAGCTTGTTCTCGTTGAGCGATGCGATGATCTCTTTCGCATCATCCGGCTTGACATGCGTGTAGAGGATGTCGAAGGGATTGATGACGACGACCGGACCCGCTTCGCAGAACCCATGGCATCCCGTCTGCTTGACTTCCCAGTCCAGACCGACGGTCTGGATCTCGCTCTTAAGATTTGCGATGATGTCAAGGGACTTGAGCGACTTGCATCCTGAGCCCCGACAGACCGTGATGACGACCTTTTTGTCCTTCGTGTCAAACGAGAACGATTTCGCTTTGGGCTGCACTGATTTTGCTGCTGTTTTTTTGGCAGGAAGCTTTCGCTGCTTTGGCGCAGTTTTCTTTGCGCTTCCCTTCACTGCCTTTTTCGCTGCCATATGTATCTAGTGTATCTATCGATGATCAGTATTTTCCTATGAGATCCTTCACCTGGTCCTTACTGACCTTCGGATGGACGTCATCGTTGATCTTGATGAGCGGAGCGCTTGCGCACATGCCAAGGCAACGCACGACTTCCATGGAGAACGTGCCGTCCTCAGTCATCTCACCTTCACCTATGCCGAGCTGCGCCTTGACTTCATCTATCAGTTTCTCAGAACCGCGGACGTGGCATGCAGTGCCGTCGCAGACCTGGATGATGTTTTTTGCTGCCTTGTTGAGCTTGAAGAATGAATAGAATGTCACGATGCCGTATATTTCGGAGAGCGGCATCCCTGTCTCATTGCCGACCTCGACGAGTTTTTCGCGAGAGAGATAACCATCTTTTTGCTGGAGCTCCTGGAGCATGCGGATGACTTCTTTTTTCTCATGAGGCATATGTGTTTTGTTGAAGATATAGTTTAAAAATGTTATTACAAAAATCATATGTTGCATGAAAACTTGTTCATGAGTGGCGCCTGTTCAAAGAAACATTTAAAAGAGACATTGGTTTAAATGCATCTACAAGACGATTCTACGATGGCAGAAGTCTACGCGATACGGTTTCATGGAAGAGGAGGACAGGGGGCAAAGACAGCATCAGCGATCCTCGCCGAAGCTGCGCTGCACAAAGGAAAGTTCATCCAGTCCTTCCCCGAGTACGGAGCTGAGAGGATGGGTGCACCTGTCAAAGCGTTCACACGCATCTCCGATGAGCCGATCAGGATCCACTACGGCGTCAAGCATCCGAACCTTGTCGTGGTCGTCGACTTCTCGCTCGTCAATAAGATCAATGTCACCGATGGGCTGACCGAAGAGGGAAAGCTCATCGTCAACACACCCGAATCTCCCGAGAAAGTCCGCGAGATCACAGGCTTCAACGGTGAGATCCATACCATCGACGCATCAAAGATCGCTGTCGAAGAATACAAGAAAAACGTCCCGAACACTCCGTTGCTCGGAGCGATCGTCAAGGTGACGAATGTAGTAGAGCTCGATGATGTCAAGCATGAGCTTGAGCTTAAGATGAAAGGAAAGCTCGGCGACGAGATATTCAAGAAGAATCTCAACGCTCTTGAGAGAGCATACAACGAGATACAATAATACAATTATATGTGATATGCATGGCAGAAACCAAACCAGGATGGAAAGACATCAAGATCGGCGGATTGACCGATGCCGGAAGCTCCACAAAGTTCAAGACTGGAGACTGGCGGTCGAAGTTCCCCATACATCTCAAAGAGAAATGCACAAACTGCATGCTCTGCGCTGTCTACTGTCCTGATGACTGCATCCTGGTCAAGGAAGGAAAGATCGATCATTTCGACTATGAGTACTGCAAAGGATGCGGCATCTGCTTCCAGGTCTGTCCCGTCAGCGCCATCAAGATGGAGGACGAGACGAAGTTTGAGGAGTTTACGAAGAACCCGACGAAATTCATCAAGGGAGAGGAAGGAGAGCAGAAATGAAACATGTGGCAAAGACGATGAAAGGGCTTACCGGAGCTGAGGCTTCCGCTGAAGCGATGAAGCAGATCGATCCTGATGTTGTCGCAGCATATCCTATCACGCCCCAGACCCCTGTCATGCATGCATTCTCAAAATTCATAGCAGACGGCGATGTCCAGACTGAACTTATCCGCGTCGAGTCAGAGCACAGCGCGATGTCAGCGACCGTCGGTGCAGCATCAGGTGGAGCACGGGCGATGACCGCGACATCGGCGAACGGCCTTGCGCTCATGCATGAGATCGTCTACATCGCAGCAAGTTCACGATTGCCTATAGTGATGACGATCGTCAACCGGGCACTGTCCGGGCCGATCAACATCCACGCAGATCATTCAGACACCATGGCTGAACGCGATTCCGGCTGGATCCAGATGTATTCGTCTACTGCACAGGAAGCATATGAGAACACCATCATGGCCGTCAGGGTCGCTGAGCATCC
>JBMCSP010000136.1:0-2684 GCA_048624455.1 Nanobdellota archaeon | reverse complement strand
TTGCTGAAAGCATGGGGGAAGCAGGCGAGATATTAGGAAAACAAAAAGCAGACATACTCATCGAAGACTACTTCTGGGAGAAAGGAAAAAGAGCAGCATTCACATATAACACAAAAGAAATTGTCATACGAGCTAAAGCGAAAACATCTCTTGAAAGAGCAAGGCGTTTTATTACAGAATTGAAGAAAGTTATTCGATGATCTTAGGTGTGCATTAGGAGTTTTTGAGAGCGCAGCTCTCTGCGAGAACCCGAAACCCCTTATTTCAAGCGTTTATACACTCTCTCATATCCATCCAAGAACGTATCCGCAGTGAACTTTTTCAAGCACTGTTTCTTCCTGAAAAAACAAATAAGACTTATAGTATATGCCCCTTGTTCAACAAACTTTATAAGACTGCGATAGACATATGGATTGCATGAAGATGAAAAAGACACTCAGGCTTCTGTTCGGGCTGGCTATCATCGCGCTTCTTTTCTGGCAGATCGGCGTCAACGACATCCTCAGTTCGCTTGCCGACCTCAACGCATCATATCTGCCGGTGATGATCATCATCTACCTTCTCATCATCTTCCTTGGTTCCATGAATGTTCTTGTGCTTCTCTCTCCTCTTAAGAAAAGAGTCAGGATCGCGGATCTTGTACGCATGTATGCGCAAACATGGGCAATATCGTCATTTATGCCAGGACGGTTGGGAGACTTCTCTCTTGCCTATTTCCTGAAAGACAAGGGCGTCAGTGTGGGGGAGAGCACATCGCTGGTCATCGTCGACAAGATGCTGAGCGTTTTCGTCGTCTTCTCCCTTGCCATCATCGCAGCATTGCGATATTCCTCTGGACAAAGTGCGCTCATCGTCGCCGGGACACTTATCACATGCATCGCAGGAGCCATAGTCATCATCAACTCAAAGCCAGCACGCCACATGGTCAAAAAATACATCCTGAGAAAGCACTCGACCCTCTTCAAAGGGTTCCATAAAAGTTTCACCACATACAGGAAGCGCCGGGGAGTGCTCCTTGTCAATGCCGGCCTCACGCTCCTCAGGACGTGTCTTGCCACAATCCTCATCATCACCATCTTCCATGCGCTCGGGACAAGCATCAATTTCCTCGACACCCTTCTCATCAACGCAGTCGTCATGATGGTCAGGCTCATACCGATCACTCTGAACGGCCTTGGAACCATGGAAGCGTCGAGCGTCTATCTCTTCGGACAGGTCTTGGGCGTCCCTGCTGGTATCGTTGCAGGTTATGCGGCGGTAAACCTTCTGCTGAAATACGGTCTTGCGTTGTGCATCTTCTTTTTTGCGGGAAAGCGTGACAAGATCAAAAATTCATGAAAAACTTCTCAACGAACATATAAGCGCGAAGCACCGGACGTGGTAGATGCATCAGCAGTTTCATCGCACGAGGAGAACGTGAAATCTTTCCGTTAAACAGGATGATCCCTGCCGCCACGTAATCGTTCCATCTTGGTTTTGCGATGGGCACGCCCGTTTTCTGGAGCCTCTTGAGCGCGTTGACGGTGTGCTTGTGATAGATCAGCGCCCGCTTCTGCGCCGCAATCGCTTTTTTAGGCGGCAACCCTTGCAGATGGACAAGCTGTGCTTGTTTCATGCTGTAAAGATCCTGAAGCGACTCCTGTGTGCGTGCGATGATGAGGGAATGCTTCACCTCTTTTTTCTTGAAGCTTTTCAGCCAGATATCGCCGAATGAGATATCAGCGTGCTCTGCGTAGTGGTCATGGCAGAAGTGGCATCGCTTCGGACAGTGCAGGTACAGGTTCTGGAGTGTGCCGAAATCATTGTAGGGGAATTCCACAACCTCGCCTGATCTCAGCTCAACCCTTGACGTTCCCCGCCAGCGTCCCTGCCTAAAATAGAACTTCTCTATCGCAGACTCCGTTATGCCCTTAGACTCGAGCACAGCCTCGAGCAATCGTTTCTCAGATGCATGCCCGCAGAAAAGGCCGATCTTGCGGTAGACTTTCTTGGACAGCTCTGCATCTGTGCCCATCATCGCATCAAGGATCTTCAGCTGCTGCGGCAATGCGACGACAGCAACCTTCCCCTTCTGCTCTTTGATCGTTCTGAATGAATGTTCAAGAGGAAAATCGAAGTAGATACTTGACTGGGCGCCGAGGAGCTCTTCTTTGCTCTGTGCAAAGAACGGAACAGCCTGCAGCTTGCCATCCTTGCTCTCCATCCTGCTCACCAGCGCTGAGGAGATGGCGCCAATGTCAAAAAGATAAGACAAGTATGCAGTCACCATCCCTCCCGAAGCGGCACGCTCTCTGAGACCGGCATCCAATGAGAACCCTGCAAAACAATCTTTGAAGTCTCCAAGATAGAATTTGTTTTTTTTCTGCACAGCAGCCAATTCCTTATCGATAATCTTCATGTTTCCAAGCGATGAATCCTGCATCTTCTGGTAATTCGCCTCAATAGATCTTTTGTATCTATCAAGGTTTCGTATAGTCCCAAAGACAAGAGTTTCCAGCATCTCATAGGTCAGGCTCTTATGCGAGATGCTCAGGTCTGCGATGCCGTATCCTTTCATGATCTCTTCATATTTGTGGCTCCAGCCGATGACATCAGGAACAACCTTTGCCGACAAGGCAGCGATCATGCCATGGAAGCGAGAAGTGACCAGAACATCCATCTTCGATATCAAGAGATTCAAATCT
>JBMCSP010000135.1:0-2703 GCA_048624455.1 Nanobdellota archaeon | reverse complement strand
CTCAAGCTTCTTCTTCGATTCTTCGATAGCCTTGGTGATGCCCTCAAGCTTTTTCTTAGCTTTCTTGGCCTTGCTATAGTAGGCTGCAGCATTCTCATCCACAGTCTTGGTCATATCGATCTCGACTTCCATGATGAGATGTAAGCGGCATGTGTTTAAATGCTTTTTCGATAGCTTCATGAAAAAGAAAAGGTGCAAAAGATCAGAAAAAGAGTGAACGCTCTAACCGATCGCCTGGGACAGAAGCGAATTGGCGATCGTAAGGACAAAGATCGCGATGAACATCATAAAGAGTGAATGACGGAGTCCTGACTTATAATCTCCCTCGGACATCTTACCAAGAACGATACCTGCAAAGAACGATTGGATCAGCGCGAGCATCATGAATATCCCAGAGAGGCTTCCAAACCATTTGAAGAACGATCCCAGGAAACTGCCTACAGAAGAATAGTCGAACTTGTGTGCCGTCCTCAGATTTGCCAGTGCCTCAGAATCCCCTCCTCCAAACCCGCTTTCGGGCGTCTCCATCTCTGAGAGATAGGGTATGAGGACATTCTGTATGGTCAAAAGGACGCCGATAAAGATGAAAAAGATGACATAGCTTTGCGTGATCTGGCCCTGGATGCTCGCCTTTCGCTCCTGCTTGAGTCGCTTGATCGTGAGCAGGGATTCAGTGATAGATCCGAGGACATCCTCGATGTTTCCGCCGGACTCCTCTGCCTCAAGGACTGTCGAGACAGCACGCTTGATGATCGGATTGCCGACCTCATTGCCGAATGTCTGAAATACCTTCTTGACGGGGATATTCCATTCGATCTGATTCGCCATCTTCTTGACATAATAGTTCAGCGGACCATAATCACTGCGAGAGACATAGACGATCCCTCGTGAGATAGGCATGCCTGATTTGACCGCGTTGACCAAGTTCCGCACGAAGTCAGGAAAACGCTCTTCTATATCCTTCTGCTTCTGATTGTAGGCGAAATAGTCGATGAGAAACGGCAAAACCGCTATAGCAAGAGCCAGGAAGATGAATGCCAGAAAGACAAAACTTCCTGCAAATAAGAAGACATCTAAAAGGATAAGAAAAAGAGCTACAACGATGGACGTCAGGTGGCGTCCTTTGAATTCGATCTTAAAACCCATGAATCATCTCTGGTTCATCTGTTATTTTTTTGGATGCCTCGCTCATTCATTAAATCGACGGTTGCGTCATCTCCATAAAGACGATGAATATGACATTGAGGAGCGGTATGAAGACGTATGTACCCATGATCATCAATGTATTGACGTCGATGTTTCCGACAGTGCCTCCAAGGATGCTGACCATAGAGAGCGCCGCGACGAAAAAGAGCGGGGATGCGACCATAAGTCCTGTATAGATGTCTGAGAATGTAGATATCTGATCAGTAAACTTCTGGCGCTCAAGACGATAGTGAAGCATGGCATCATTCGCAGACTCGCGTAGATATTCCTTAAGTTCTCCGCCAGATTCTATCGTCGAGATGAACCCACCAAGGAACTCCTTCATCCGCTTTGAGGGGCATACCGACGAGACCTTACCGACAGCACTCATAAGATCATAGCCGAAGAGTTCTATATACTCAACAATCTTCTCGATCTCGACAGAGACCTGGCCGTACTCCTTGGATTCAGAGATCAGCTGGAACATCTTATTCGGAGCAACACCCGCACCGGTGACGGCCGCCATGTGATCGATCGCAAAAGGAAGATTAGAGTTGATATTTCGCGACCTCTCTTTCATCTTGTACTGCGGATAGAGATAGAAGCCGAGAAACGTTGCGGTAGCTCCAAAAATACCTGCCAGGAATGCATTTGCAAAGACTAGTGCAGGTGATAGGAATACCATAAACGAGACAAGCCCGACAAGGACAAGAGCACCGGCTCCTGCAAGGATCGAGGTAAGGATCATCGTATTCGTATATGTACTCGAAAGGATAGTGATATTGGCGAAACGAAGGGTCTTGTACATGTTCTTGAAAAATGTAGGAAATGAGTTGATGACCTCGATGCTTGCATCTTTCATGAGCACATTGGCAAGCGCGGTATACGACTGGGGCTTATACATCACATCACGGTTCTTCTGTCCGCTCTTTCTGATCCTATCAAGGACATTGTGAGCTTCGTTTTCCTCGCCCGTCTTCTTTTCAGCAAGCTCCTCTTGGTTCTCAATGCGGAGCTGACGCACATTCTTGAATCGTTCAGAGAATGCCGTATTGCCACCGACAACCTCCTCCTGATCCTGATGCTCTTCGACAAACTTGTCGATGAAGCTTTTCTCCTTGCTGCGCTGCTTGTCAAGAGGAGATGTGGTCTTCTTTCCAAGGAACCATACGCTAAAACGCTGCCAGCCCGTCTTTGGTTCCTCCTCTTTTGAGGCAAGGACGTCTTCTTTTCTTTCAGGAGATATCATCTGCTTGAGCATATGTGCAATTTTGTCCATGAACTTCTCTTTCTTTATCCGTTTTTTTGCAAACTCGTCAGCCTTGTTTTTCCATTCATCAAATCTTGATGCAGATTCCTCTACCTTTGCATATTCCTTTTCAATCGCTGCAAGGTCCTCTTTTGCAATGATGGGTATCTCATAGGTATGCTTGTCCAGATAATCAAAGATGCCGTCACTGAACGAGCGCATCTGTCCTACAAGGTATTTGATATAGTCATCATACATCTCATAGACCT
>JBMCSP010000134.1:0-2727 GCA_048624455.1 Nanobdellota archaeon | reverse complement strand
GGTCCGGGAGGCATCCTTGTGATGACCTTGCCCTCCTCAGCATCCTTGAGCGGCGGCAATTTCCGTGCTTCCTTTTTTCGCTGCTCCTTCTTCGTCTTCTCTTTTTTCTCAAAGGATTGATCAAGCTGAAGGAGCTGCCTCTTCTGTTCCTCTACATCCAGTGCGTTGACTTCATTGAGGGTTTTTCCTACCAGAGGAGCGATATCTTTCATCCTGGCTTTGAGTGTCTGATCGAGCGAGAATAATTTGCCGATGACGGCTCCCTGTTTTGCTCCGCCATTGAATTTCACTGCGTTCTCCAATGCTGCTATGCGGATCTGTTTCTCAAGCTCTTGTCCTTCAAGTGTCATACCAACCCAGAACACTCTGGTCTTTTTAAATCTTAGCTCATGTTTCAGAAAATGACTCTACAGTATACAGTTCTATGTTGACAGGATCGCCCTCATCATTCCATGCGTCAGGCGGCAGGCCTGCTTTCATGCAGAGATGCATGAGAAAATCCTCTGCGTCTGGAAGCTGTTCCCAGACCTGAGGGAGAAATGTGGCTGAGCGCATCCCTTTCCGCAAGATAACGCCTGGATGATCTTCTTTGATCTTTCCAAGAAGCTCGATTGCTGTTTTGTATGGATATTTTTTCGCAAGACTGAGGATAGAGATCTCTATAGATATCTGTGTAAGCTCTTCTGGTTTTAATGGAGGGAAACGGGGATCTCTGAATGCAGCTGCCTGCGCATTCTCTATGACATCCTTGTAGATCGCCTGTCGTGGCATGATCGACCCGATGCAACCTCTTAATTCTCCATTTATTGTCAGGGTGACGAATGTGCCATGGTCGTTGAGCAGTTCCTTAGGAACCTTTTCCGTGACCTTGGGCTCCTGCATCCCTTCCAGATAATCAGCTATGCTTTTCCTTGCCAGCCTAAGCAGGAAGAGCTTCGATTGTTCAGATATTTCCGATATAGACATGCTTGAGTCCCTCCTTCTTTCCTATCTGTTCCGCAAGGTACAATGCATCTCTTGGTGTCGGTGTCTTATCGAGCATCCTGTACATGGGAAAGAACCGTGAGATGTGCCATGGGATCGTTGGATCAATCTCTGCGATGAACTTGGCGATCTTTGTGATCTCTTCTTCAGAGTCATTCTCTCCAGGGATGATGAGCGTCGTGATCTCTATGTGGATCTTTTTTTCATGCGCTCTTTTGATGGTGCCAAGAACCGGCTGGAGTGTTCCTCTGCAGAGCTTTTTATAGAAAGCATCGGTGTAAGCCTTGAGATCGATATTCATGGCATCGATATGTGGAGCGACACAATTGAGCGCCTCTTTTGTCATATAGCCGTTTGTCACCATGACATTCTTCAGGCCAACCTCGTGCGCTTTTTTCGCCGCATCACGGACCATCTCGATAAAGATTGTCGGTTCATTGTACGTATAGGAAATGCTCTCACACCCATAGTACTGGGCGTTCTCGACAATCTCGTCGATCTGAAGAGGTTTCCCTGCTATCTCTTTTGGGACAGCAATATCAAAGTTCTGGCAGAAATCGCAGCGGAAGTTGCATCCGACGGTGCCGATCGAATAGGTGCTTGTTCCGGGCATGAAATGGAACAATGGCTTCTTCTCGATCGGGTCGATGTTCTCTGCAGCGATCTTTTCATAGACTAACGAGATGAGTTTTCCCCCATCATTCTTTCGCACCCTGCAGATGCCACTCTTTCCCTTCGCTATGATGCAGCGATGTGCGCATGCTGTGCATTGCACCGTGCTGCCGCTGGTCCTCTCATAAAGTATGCATTCTTTTTCGTGCTCTTCCCCTCCTCCCATGGATTTGCATAATATTTATTAATTTAAAAAACTTCTTTCCTTCATGAGACAGCCGGCTGTCGCGGGAACATTCTATCCGGAGGACAAAGAAGAACTGCAGAAGATGCTAGACCAGTTCCTCTCGTTCAGCGATCAGGAAAAGATAACGAATCTCCATGGCATCATCGTCCCTCATGCAGGATATATCTATTCAGGAAGGGTTGCGGCAAAAGCATTCAAGGCAGTTCCAGGTCGCTTTGAACGTGTCATAGTTCTCGGTCCAAACCATACCGTCTATACTGATGAGATCGTCGGTGATGCCAATGAGAGTTGGGAGACCCCTTTAGGGAAAGTGGCTGTCAGGATTCCTGAAGCATTCAAGACCGCAGTCGGGCCGCATCTTCGCGAGCACTCTCTTGAAGTCCAGTTGCCTTTCCTTCAGAAAGTTCTCGGTGATTCGTTCGAGATCACTCCGCTCATCGTCGGAGACATCTCTGAAGAAGAGATCGACAGGGCGGCGATGATCATCGACGGGATGCTTGATGAGAAGACGCTCTTGGTCATAAGTACTGATCTCAGCCATTTCCATCATCTTGATGATGCACGTATCATCGACAAGCTGACGATCGATTCTATCCGGAATCTCCAAGGCCCGCTGGATGCGTGCGGTGCTAATCCCATCCGTGTACTTCACCATATAGCCCGGAAGCGAGACTGGAGGATACATTTCCTTGAGTATGCTACTTCTGCGGATGTGACAAGAGATCCGCATCGTGTCGTGGGATATGCAAGTTTCTGGTTCTAAACTCTCCTGTCGACCTGATGATGCCCTTCTGGACTGCTGGCTTTTCGGTACCTTTAAATACATGGCATCCAAAAAAGATATATGCCACATGGTGCACGAGGTCTGTATCACCTCTATAAGA
>JBMCSP010000133.1:0-2738 GCA_048624455.1 Nanobdellota archaeon | reverse complement strand
ACCTATGACAAGGATACGCTCATCGGCATCGACAGCATCGTTGATGCGGTTCAGCTCCTCGACAAGGTCATCAGAGAGAGCATCACGGCCCGCCGTATCGATGATGATGACATCGTGCTTGTTGAGCTCAGGCTCGAACTCTTTATAGATCTTGACTGGGTCTTTCTCTTCCGGCCTGCCAAAGACAGGAACACCGATCTTTTCTCCAGCCTGCTGAAGCTGACGGAATGCCGCAGGACGCCAAGTATCTGTCGAGACCATGGCAACTTTTTTGCTGCGCTTCTGGAAGTATTTGGCAAGCTTGCCGGCTGTCGTCGTCTTTCCGTTTCCGAACAGGCCGACGAGCATGATCTTTGTGGGTGACTTCTCGGTATCGATAGGTTTTGCCTCATCCCCGAGGAAATGCACAAGCTCTTCATAGACGATCGTGATAAGACGCTCTTTTCTGCTGAGTTTTCCCGATTCTTTCTCGGCGAGAGCCCGCTTCTTGATCTTTTGCGTCAGCTCAAGGACCAAGCGGACATTGACATCGCTCTGCAGCAGCGCACGCTGGATGTCCTTGACCAATTCGTTGATGACCTTCTCATCGACAAACAGGCTTGACGCTATCTTGCTCAGCGTTCCCTTCAGTTTTTCGCCCAGTTTCTCAAGGACCATGGGGCGACAGAATGGAGGGTAGTATATAAATTTTCACTCATATGCTGTCTCGGATCCCCAGCATAGAAACATGACCATGAGAAGATTTAAATACGATGGGACGTGCAACCTATCCATGGGAGGAGCACCGGATCAGAATCAGGGACAACCACCGCAGCAGCCTGAAACCGGCAATGGCAGCAATGTCATGCGTCCGCAGGAGCAGAATATGCAAAAGAATGCGCAGCAAGTTCCTCGCCAGCGACCCAAGACGGCGGTCAAAGCTAAACAGCCAAAGAAACAAGAATCCCAGGAACAGCAGATGAGCGTATATGAAAAGCGTTTCAGGGAATTTCTCAAGAATAAGTTTGGAGGCATGATAGGGAACACGCTCCTCACGAACGAGCTGGACAAGCTCAATATCTCCAACATATCCAACAAATCAGACCAGGAGCAGATACAGGTCATGGAGAATGTGCTTCACGGCATCTTTGAAAAGCACAGCATGGCCGAGGCAGAAGAGCATACGAAACTTGAGATGAAGCTCCAGCTCTGCCTTGACGAGACTGCATCACTGCTCAAGAATTTCGCAGGCGAGGTGGAGATCAAGCAGATCGACATCAACCACAACAACAGGGATATGCTCAAGCGTTATCGTGTCGATGCGGAAGAAAAAGATAGTTTGTGCACCATCGCCGAGATCTCAGGAACGATGTCCAGCAAAGCATACATCATGGTCGATGAGCGCATGGGTATGATGCTTATGACAGAGTATGCGAAGAAGCAGGGCAAGGAATTCAACCCGCTCGATGAGAAGCAGAAGAATGCGGTCTACTACGAATTCCTCAGGTTCATATTCGACAACTATCTCTCCGTCGTCCAGAAGCTCTTGGATGTCAATATCTCATACAAGCTGACAGAGACAAAGGATGCGCTCATAGATACTGTAGAAGAGATCGAGAAAGAGATAGAGGCCATCGAGAAAGAGAGGAACGGTCGCGTCGATCTTGTCAGTGCAGAGACAAAAATAATCTTTGACCGCCAGACGCTCCCTCTTGTCGTCTTTGTTGCTTATTAATCCTATGCTTCACAGGTTATCTCGTATCATCTGTGCCCACTCTTTGATCTCTCCGTCATCGTAGAGATCTTTCTGAGGGACCCACCAGTTGGATTCGTCTTTGAAAAGGATATCCTCTCCTTCATAGCGTGGGATTATGTGGAAATGGGCATGGAAGACGCCTTGGCCTGCATAGCTGCCGTTGAACATCTCGACCTTGTATCCCTTGGCCTTTGTCGCCTTGACGACAGCCTGAGCCACTTTCTTCACGACAAGAATGTAGTCGCAGACTATATCATCCGGTATGTCAATGAACGTCTCATACTGTTTTTTCGGGATGACCAGCGTGTGACCTTTTACGGCAGGCATGATATCCATGAATGCCAGAAAATTCTTGTCCTCATAGACTTTTTCGCTGGGAATCTCGCCCTTGACGATCTTTGTGAATATCGATTCTTCCATTGGTACCACCCGTCCTTGAAATATGAGAATGATATAAAAAAGTAGTGAAAAAGCAAAAATGGGCCTTATTGCTCGAGAAGATCCTCCTTTAGCGGTTTATAGGTGAAGTCTTTGCCATCATATCCGACGACAACCTTTTCTGCATCTGCGAAAGCAGGATCGAACTCGATCGAGCGCAGGATCGGCTGAAAGACTGCACGCTCATATGCATTCTGCAGTTCTCTTGCCCCTGTTGCTGTGCTGTATCCTCTGTCAAGAATGGCTTTTCTTGCCTCAGGATCTATCTCAACCTCTGCCGCACGGAAACGCTCTTGAGTCTGATCGATGTAAGTATCAAGGATCATATTGACAGTCTCACGGCTTAGCGGCTGGAAGAGGACAAAATCATTGATACGGCCGAGTATCTCCCGAGGGAATGTACTCCTGACAATATTCATGACACGATCTTTCTCCAGATCATAGCCAGTTTCAGCTCCTTCGGCAGCAAATCCCACCGGTCTTCCCTGACTCAAGCTACCAGGGCGATTGCCGAGATTGCTTGTGAAGAAGACGCAGCCGTCGAACTTATATTCGTTTCCACCGG
>JBMCSP010000132.1:0-2749 GCA_048624455.1 Nanobdellota archaeon | reverse complement strand
CCATCCACGAGCGCTCATCCATTTTGAATCCCACTACTTCCACGAGGACAATGCAAAGATGCTTGTCGTGCCTTATAGCGAAGATGATCGGGCGCTCGCAGCGACCGCCTACAACAGCTCCCGGATGACCTATTACTTCCACCGCGATTACATGCTTAAGGATGTCAAGAAAATCTCGCCTTGGAAGTTCAAAGACATCACTGACGAGAAGGAATGGGGTCAGAGCAATGCTACCATCGCCGATTTCCACAACCATGATGCTGCGGCCGGACTCATGGACCAGCGCGCGACAGGGAGCTATGCCTATGATACGATGGCAGGCAAGCAGCCTCACAATCACATCCACGCGCTCGGCAAGATCAAAGTGATGGAAGCGATCATCTCGTTCGTGTGCGAAGGAAGGACGCTCGATCTCGCGCAGACATTCCTGCTGCAGAAAGGGACATTTGAGCATGACTCAAGCATCCAATGGTATCTTGCGTTCAATCAGGTGAGCAGGAATCTTCTTGCCTACAAGAAGCGGATCAATGAGCTCATGGACGATCCTTCGTTCTGGCCGCTCTATACGAAAAACAGGAAATTCCTCAATGTCGATGAGAAGAACAAGATCTTTGTTCTCGAGCGTTCTGCAGATCATGAAGAGAGAAAGAGCAGATATGTTGTTGTGATCAACCTCTCTGCATGGCAGCACTTCGATTACAAGGTCGGGGTGACCGATAAGAACGATTATTCTGTTGTCCTGAATGCAGATCTCTTCGAATACAGCGGGTTCGGTATGATCTCGTATCCGGATGTGCTGGTGAACAAACCGAGCAGAAATTTTGAAGTGCTTGACCGCGAGCTTGTCCTTCCCTTCATCGCACCCTATGGTGTCCTCGTTCTGAAGGCGAAGGAGTGACTCAAGCATTATCTATAACTTTTCTACTATCTCCAGAGAAAATCTTGCTTGCAGAAAGGATCTCTATAGATGTGATGGCTCCTTCCGTTGAGATGTCCATGACAATGCCATTAGGAAGCTCAACACTCTTCCAATAGTCCCCGGTGGAGACTTCGATGTTCAGGGTATCCGTTTCTTTGTCGTAGTGTGTTTTTGTCATAGCGATCAACGTATAGTTTTACTCTAGCCAAAATGCAGTGATGATGAAGACAGTAGTGGGTCCTATCCTTTTGTAAACGATCTTCAATGTCTTTCCAGTAATAGGGATCCGTGCAATGCATTGTAAAGACCTGTACGCTTCCTATCCCGCATAACTTTTGAATGCACCAAAGCATATTCAACGAAACTATCTGATATTGACGGACGTTTCTTTTTTTTTATAGATCCAGTGCTTGGAATACTGCAATCGCATGCATATATAGATAACTCTTGCTTAAACTCTTGCTTAAATATGTTTTGACAAGCGATTTTCGTAAATTTTCTATGCAACTTGAAACTGTTCTAAGCACAAAGCAATACTTCCGACAAACTTAAGAAGTGCGGAAAATTTGTTCATCTATGCTGATGAAGATATACGATGCGCTTCTTGATCTTTACGGACATCAAGGATGGTGGCCCGTCACGCCCACATGCACGACAGAGAAGCGACCGATGTACGGTGTCGCGACACGGACAGAGAAGCAGAAGTTCGAGGTCATCCTTGGTGCGATCCTGACTCAGAATACGTCATGGAAAAATGTTGAGAAAGCGATCACGAACATGTGGGAGCATGATCTTGTCGACAGGAAACATCTTGAAAAGATGAGCGCTGAAGAGATCGCCCCCTTCATCAGAAGTGCAGGATATTTCAACCAGAAAGCAAAGAAGATCAAGGCTTTTCTTGCATACAACGGGCTGATGACACGGGAAGGTCTGCTGAGCATCTGGGGACTTGGTCCCGAGACGGTCGACAGCATTCTCCTCTATGCATACAAAGAACCCCAGTTCGTCGTTGATGCCTATACACGACGCATGTTCAGCGAGTATGGCCTGATAGCGCACGATGCATCGTATGATGATATCAAAGAATTCTTTGAAGAGAACATCAAGACTGAATTGCAAAGAGCAGCAGCATCAGGTCGAAGCAGTGAACTGCAAAAAGAATTGGTGCAGATCTACAACGAGTACCATGCACTCATTGTCGCGCATGGAAAAGAGTTCTACAGCAAAAGACCATACGGCCGAAATGACCCCATCAAGAAGGTCCTTTAATTCTATAACGGATGTGCCTTGACGCATATGGAGGCGGCACAAGCATGATCACTCCTGCGATCCATTCGATGCGCGATGACTATGTATGTGCTCTAAAACCCGCACAATCATCACGCGACGTCCATATGCATCCAGTCCCTTAAGTGATGGAAGTCACTCTCATAAACTATATAAACGCACAACGACACAGCAGGATACATGGCAAAGCAGAGTGCAGGCCTTTCAAGAAATGGATTGATCTCACTGCTTGCAGCCATCGGCATACTTTTCGCTGCGACAAACACGACATGGTTTTTGCTGTACTCCAGACTCTCAGATTCTCTTGATCAGGTATCCGGCAATCTCACTCGCATCGAGACAAAGCACGAGAGCGCTGCAGCGGAGCTAGAGACAAGCATCATCGCAGAAGAGGCGAAACGGGAACAATAGGTCACGATGCTCAGGAATTCATTGATGGACACCATCATGAGCCTTGAAAACCAGCTGCGTGAGGAGACACGGTCATTGCAGTCAAACATCGAATCCGTCCAGCTTGATGTCGGCGGGCTCAGAGAACAATCT
>JBMCSP010000131.1:0-2785 GCA_048624455.1 Nanobdellota archaeon | reverse complement strand
TAGCAATATTTATTAAACAGCATTGACCTTTCATCTTCTATGTTCAAGAACTTCAGGGATAAGCTGAAAAACGCTTTCAACAGATTCGCAAAGGAAGTCGATGAGACTGCCGACGTCGCCGAGGGCGAGCAGGAGACAGAACAGGACAAGACAGAACTAGCGAACGAGCAGAGCGAGCTCGAACAGGAACAGAAGGAAAAGGACGCGAAGGAAGCTGAAACGAAGGCTGCCGAAGAGGAAGAGACTCTTGAAGAGAAGAAGAAGCAGGGATTCCTCGGAAAGCTCTTCAAGAAGAAGGATGCTGAAGAAGTGCAGGAGGATGCAAAAGCACCTTCTGTCGACGAAGTCGAAGAGCTCGACGAGGCGGAGATCAAGGAACAAGAGTTTGAGATGCCTGAAGATGTCCCTGAAGACATGAGCAAGACCGAGCTCGCCGATTTCCAGAACAAGATCAGCCGAAGCGTCAAGGAACTTACCGATAAGGGCAAGGAGATCATCGGACGCAAGGAGAAGGAAGACGAGGTCCAAGCAGCAAAGGAAGAGTCCGAGCAGGAAGAGAGCCAAGAAAAGAAGAAGCCAGGCTTCATCCAAAAGTTCACGGATTCCCTCACAAAGAAAGTCCTCTCCGAATCAGATTTTAACGACCTTTTCTGGGAGCTTGAGGTCACGCTTCTTGAGAACAATGTGGCTGTCGAGGTCATCGATCTCATGAAAGAGAACCTCAAGAAAGAGCTTGTCGATAAACCGATACCAAGAAAGGATATCGCGCAGCGCATCGAGAAGACGCTTAAAGCGACGATAGAGGAAATTCTTGATCTTGAGAAGCAGAACATGCTCGCCGAGATTCCTGACAAGAAGCCGTACAAGATCCTCATCGTCGGCGTCAACGGCTCAGGCAAGACGACGACCATCGCAAAGCTTGTCAAGCTTCTCCAGGACAATAAGTTCACCACCGTCCTTGCAGCATCCGATACGTTCAGGGCAGCAGCTATCGACCAGCTCCAAGAGCATGCCGATGCCCTTAAGGTCAAGCTCATCAGGCACGACTACAATTCTGATCCAGCGGCTGTCGCCTTTGACGCCATCAAATATGCAGAGGCGAAGAAGCTTGATACTGTCATCATCGATACCGCAGGACGCCTGCATTCCAATGCTAATCTCATGGACGAGCTCAAGAAAGTCTACCGCGTATCCAAGCCAGACATGACCATCTTTGTCGGGGAATCCATCACCGGCAACGACTGCGTGGAGCAGGCGAAAGAGTTCCAGAAAGTCGTGGATTTCGACGCTATCATACTAAGCAAGGCAGATGTCGATGAGAAAGGCGGGGCTGCCATCTCCGTCTCCTACATCACGCAGAAGCCCATACTCTATCTCGGCGTCGGCCAGAGATATGAGGATCTTGAGGAATTCGACAAGTACAAGATCATGTATCGCATCTTCGGCGATTGATTTTAACATCTGCAGAAATATTTCAGAGACGAAGCAGAATTCTGTCATGCGTCCAACCAGACCAGAAGAGGTCCGAATCGGATGAAAGCTCTACAAGGATTAGGGAGCAATCCATTTCTTAAGAGGAAGCCTCCCATAGTCCATGAAAGCGATCCAAAGAACGCTTGAAAAGATTGTCGCCAGCATCCCGTTCAATGGAACAAGGGAAGCGCAATGGGAAGAGCAAAAGAAAGAAGACATTGTGCGCCTCGAGCATGCAGCAGATCACGTCGGCCTTATCTATGACCGTTACAGCCAGCTTCAGGAAGAGATGGATGCGTTGCGCAGCAAGCGATTCAAGGTCGGCAACGATATCAAGACGTACAAGAGGACCGGCTTGGAGAAGATCGGAAAATATCATTCCATCAAGAGCAAGCTCGGCCTTGCAGAGGATGAGCACGGCTTCAATGATGAGCAGCAGATAAGAGAGCTTTCAGAAGAGGCTTACGAAAAATTCATGCTGGAGCGGGACAAGATCTCGACATCCATCGTGCAGATAACGACGAAGATAAAATACCTCAAAGAACGATATGACGGCCTCAGCCCGCTTTATGAGAACATCAAGCAAAGAGCATTTGCACTCCATGACGACTACGAGCAGGCGAGCAATCTTAAAGAAGAGCTCGAAGAGGAGGTCAACCGTTACAGCAAGAACATCAGGGTCGGCATCGCCTCCCACGGACGGATCATCAACCTTGAGGGACGCCTGCGTGACCTGGCAGAGAGAAGCAAGGTCACCTATGTCACCGATGTCGAGTTCGACAGGCTTCGTAATCACGAATCAAGGAGCGATGCCATGGAGATCGACGGCAAGAAAGCCCAATTCATCAACGACGAGTACATCGGAAAATGCATAGACTTCATCGAGCAGCTCAATGAACAGGTAGAGTATTAGCATCACTCAAGCTGCATGCATTTTCTGCAGATGAGAGGAAGGCTCTTACCTTTCCTTATATCACGACGAAGTTGTGAGAATGTTTCCTGGTTCCAGATATCCAGAACTGATTTTTCCTTTATGGTCCCAAACACCATCGTGCTGAAAAAATCATCAGAGCATAACCGCACATTTCCCCGATGATCGATGGTCATTTCAGTGAAAGGGACCACACAGAAATGCTTCTGCTCAGGGTGCTTCACACTTATAAGACCTCCCCGGGTAGATAATATAGATTCTTCAATATGTTCTCTGAGAAAGACTTTGTTCTCTGCATGAGCCTGTTTAAGTATATTCTGGATTGCCTTTTTTTTTCGATCATCATGCAACGTTATATTCAAGGCTACTCGAAGTTTCAGG
>JBMCSP010000130.1:0-2743 GCA_048624455.1 Nanobdellota archaeon | reverse complement strand
CCTGCTTCTGCCTTTACTTGGGCAGAGAACTCGCCGGATGCATCCGTGCTGAGGGTCTTCTCGATGTCTCCTTGGGCATCGAGGATGTTAATGGTCACGCCTTCGAGCGCATTGCTCGATACTGCGTCTTTGACTGTGCCTGCCAATGTGCCTTGTGCAGGCGGGTCAGGCGGGTCACTCGGTCCATCGTTTCCGCCTCCGTCACCGTTTGAGTCACCTCCTGCACCTGCTCCAGGGCAACCGGTGAACGCAAGAACGATGACCAGCATGACGATGAGAATGAATAGATGTTTCTTCATGAGAAACTCCTTATGAAATGGATTTTACTGAGGCAACGCCTCTTGAGCTCCACTCGACGAATGGAGCTGAAGAGGTGGCTCCCTTCAAAAAAGGAAGGGAGCTCGCCTGGTCTGCTGCTGACTAACCTCTGCGAAAGATCGGTTCGAAGCCGTTTCTTCTAACAAGGCTTATCAGCTCTTCGTCATCCCATCCGTCAGCGGCCTCGCGTAGCTTATAGTGCTTGCTTTTGCCGTCCCGTTCCTAGATGAACTTATTGTACTGGCGGATCGTCTCTTCACGATCAAGAACCAACGGTCTGTGATACATATCTCCCATAGATACCTCCTATCGGGATGTCTTTGGTTCCTTGAGAAGCCCTGATAGTTTCTGCAGCTTCTCGTCTGTCACATTGCAGTCTGTGATAGCTAGCTTGTTGGACTCTGCAATTCTCGCTTCCTTTTCCTTCCGGAGCAAAGCGAGCTGTGCGGCGTCCTGCCAGCACTCTCTTCCTTGCTTGTGGAGAAAGTCTGGGATGTGGCCATCGCAGTGCTTCTCGAGCACCTGGATGTCGTGGTAGAATATGCGGCCCTTCATGATGCGGATCAGTTCCTGCTCATCGTAGTTGCGGTAAAGGCATGCGGTAAGAACATCGTTGCAGCTGTTGATGTCTTTTTCCATTGATCGCTCCTTTGATTCGTGTTTGATTTAAGTGCATTAAGCTAAGAAGCTAAGTGCCCGCGCTCAAAACTTCTTCGAGCCGAAGAAGGATGTCCTGCAGGGATCGTGGACATGACAGCAGTCGGTGCCGTAGCCGGCGAACTCGAGATACTCTGCGTCCCCATCGTTGCAGATCTCATCCACCGTCCTCTCTTCCTGGGCGAAGATGGTGTTTCGATCCTCGACGAGTACATCAGTCTCTTCTGCCATGCCGCTGATGTCTGCCATCATCGCAGTGATCTGTCTCATCGGTCTCTCCTTGTATTGTGTTGATTCTTGTCGACTGCCTATTCAGCGAACGGCAGGTCCCTGTTCTGCTCATACTCGAAAGCCAGCTGGCTTGCCGACATGAATACGCCATCTTCTTCGATCCAGAACGCTTCGGTGAGCATCCGCTTCTCGCCGCATTCTGCATACACCCTGAGCACGTCACCTTCCTTGAGATCCACCGGCAAGGGAACCTTGTTCTCTCCCTTGTGCAGCGGACGTCCTGATTCATCATAGATCGGGACGCCGTTGACCTCAGCATAGATCTTGCTCTCCGGATACTCATCGTTCACGGTGATGGTCGCGATGAACTGTCCGTCTTTCTGCTCTCCGCGGATGAAATTGCCCATCTCGCGATATGCAAAATACCCGAGGATGCCGACAGCCACGATGAGGATTGCGATAAGGTAATACATGATTACTCTCCTTCGATAGTATTGATTCTTGTTCCTGTCAAACTGACAGCCCGCCTAAGCGCTCTCAAATCCAAGAGCGCAAAGGCAAGACGTCACTCGTTGACCTGTCTTGTCTATCGGAGCTTTAGCTGGTCCTTAAGCATCTTCAGCTTAGCTTCCGTCTCTTTTTTCTTTTGGCACCCTTCCTGCGCGCCTTTCTCAAAACGTAAAGATCCTGCATGCTCTTCTCCTTAGATTGCCGTTTCCGGCTGTGTATCAAGTAAATCCTACTTATCCCTTGATCAGGGACAGTCTGATTCCATAAAAACATCTAGAACAAAGCGGTACGAAACCTTCAATGCATCCCCTTCTTGCGGAATCCGAAAGTTTCCGACCTTCTCGGCCATGATACTTTTTGCGCAAATGCGCCGATGGTTCATCTGCCCAAAAAGTAACTTCTTAGTAGTAACAAGTGTACTTCCGTATCGTCTCATCTATATAAATGTTTCCCATATATCGCAAGTTTTTTATAGAAGGATTATAATAAAGTCATAACTATGCATGAACCTTATGATGAAGTGACGATCACCAAAAAGATCTCGAAGATGGGGGATAATCATATCCTTATCATCCCAAAAGACCTACGGGACCGCATCCAGGTCAAGGACCTTGTGCAGGTCTCGATCAAGGTATTGAGGCGCGAGGAGAAGAAGCCTGAGACGAAGCAGAAACGCCCAGCTTCTCCAAAGAAGAGCACGAAAACCTCTCCTGCAAAACAGGCCAAAAAAACGCCAGAGCCGGAACCTAAATTAAGCGATGCAGAGAAGAAGCTTGCGCATATTATCGCATCGCTTGTCAAGCAGGGCTATTCGTTCGCAAATATCAGGAAGGTCCTCTCCAAAAATGGCTATAAGGAAGCTGATATTGATAAGGTCTCACGGACGATCAAGTGAATCATTGCTGCTGATTATAGACTTCTATGGCCTGCTCAAGAATCTCTTCTGTGAGGTCTCCAGGAATAGCGAAACCGATACCTTCTGATGCAGAAAGCTTGAGCGTATTCACCCCGACCACGCGTCCGTTCG
>JBMCSP010000129.1:0-2827 GCA_048624455.1 Nanobdellota archaeon | reverse complement strand
CCGGAGAGGGCGACATCGTGGTGTTTGAGACCTTGTATATGATGGTGTCCGTTGGCTGGCCGCCCCTGTCTATGCCGCGTAGATGGATATCTTCACCCGGTACAAACGAACCATCAACAAGTGTCGACTTGAAGAATGTCTGCGAAGCGTCCTGGAACGTTTCATCCGATGCATACTCCATCACCCGGACGTCAGAAGGAGTGTCAAGCTTCAGGATCGGAAGGTGATCGTTTCCTATGCGTACCTGGCTGACGCTTTCGCTCTGGATCTCAGCGTTCGATGGAGAGACAGAGATTGTATGCCAGGGGCTCTTTACTTGGACTCGCGGATCTGCAGCAAGCGAGCAGATATATTGGTAGCGATAGGTTCCTGAAGAGCCGAAAGTGACTGTCGCACTGTGCTGCATAGAAGCATCATCATTCACGCCCTCCATCACTTGAGTCTCGATCGAGCTGCTTTCGAAATCAAGGGTGCAACGCATGAGCATATTTGTCGATGCATGGAACGTGACGTTCTCTTTATAGATGATCGCTCCATCAGCAGGTTCGCTGTTTGCCAGGATGACAGGCTTTTGCGGAGCTGACGGTGTCCTTACACTCAGGGCTAGCTGCTGCGCCTTGCCCATATTTCCTGCCTGGTCTGTACAGACGATATCATAAAGATAGTCGCCATAAGCGTACGGTTTTTCATAAGGGTTGAGCGTGCTCTCGAGGTTGAGGTTGAGCGTCTCTTCAAGGAGGTAGGTGTCAGGAGCTGAGAAGACGCCTTCTGCGGCGGGACACTCAGCATTAGGCGATACGCATTCATACGAGCAGGAAATGCGCTTGCCCTTTGATTCGTTCACCGCAATGACTGGCCGCAATTCGCTGAAGCTGCGCATGCCATAGTCAAGCGACTGTTCGATGATGTGGCTTTGGATCAGTTCCGCATTGTTTCGGATTCCTCTGTTGATAGACAGCGTCGGCGTGACCGCGCTCCTGTCGAACGCAAGAGTGAACTGCTCGACCTTGAACTGTGTACCATGCTCTGTACATGAGATGACAAATGGAAGATTTACCTGATCGAAAGGCTCAAAATCTCTTAGCGTATAGACATGCTTCTGGCGTGAGGTGCCAGAGACAGGCGTCATAAGGTTCTCTATCGTCGGCTCGGAGCCGAGATCGAAGTAGCAATATGATGGCTGTCCCGGGGTCTCGACCACAAACTGCTGGTTGAGGTTGTTCGAGACACGTCTTCGGTACTCAGGGACACCTTCATCCCCTATCATCGCCTCAGGCGAGGTGAGGAATATCTCCGGCTGAGATTCATCAGTGATATTGAAGAAAAGGCGTTCTGTCATGGTGCGCCCGAAGGAGTCTTTTGCCGTGATCTCAAGCACATATTCGCCAACACCTGGCTCATAAAGATAAGAGTCGCCTGGATCCGAGGGTATCGTGAACACATATTCCTTCCATTCAGCAAGCTGATCAAGAAGCCTGGTCGATGTCGATTGCTCGACATCAGGACCGAGGAAGAACACATTCTGGACATAGTCAAACATCTCTTCGTCAAAGATGGTCTCATCAGTAGGCTCAGGGATATGGACCTGCACAGGAGATAGCTCGACAGGACCGAATGAGTAGTCTGAAGAGAACCTGCTGGTCTCTGTCGAGTAGACCTTGGCAGTCACGCTCGATACATCATTAGACCAGAAGACATCATCCAAGAAAAACTTGAAGTCAAGGTCTGTCTCATACGGGACCGCCGATGGATTCGTCTCTCCGTTGACCCTGAACTCTTTGACAAGAGGAGACTGGACATCATAATAGAGCTCAACGTCCTGAGACTGTTCATTGCCATATCTATCTCGGGCTGTGAGACGCACCGTATTAGGTCCATAGCCATTCTTCGCCACAGTGAGCGAGGTCAAGCGACCGAGGATGTCGAGGGAACTGCCTTCCTGCGTGGAGCTGAAACCGGCAGGCCGTACCGATGGCGTAGCTGAATCTTCCATATCATGACGCAGGATTGTCGAGTCTCTGCCTTGGGGAGAGATAAGAATAATCTCATAAGACGAGAGAGCCTGATCGACAACGCTTGCAGAGAACGAGATCTCTGAATCTTCTGTAAAATAGGTCGTTCCCTTTTGGACAGGGGTGATGAACTCTATATCAAGATCTGGTTTTGTCCGATCGATATAGAATGAACGGCAAACGGTCTCTTCGATATTGCCGACAGCATCTTCAGACAGGTAGCAAAGGGTGGATGAGTCTTCTATGATGACGGGAGCCTCATAGGGCCTGTCTGGGTCGCAGCGGTCCAGATCATCACTTCCATCATTGGATATACCTACAGTGCAGTAGCGTATCTCACTGCAGCCTGCGTAGAGCGATGGGAAATTCTCATCAATGGTGACATCGTGGCATCCGAGCGATACCGTGACATTGCCATTATGGTAATACTTGCCGTCGAAATCGCCGTCGCGCGAGTCTATCCTTCTCTTGCCTGAAATGTCTCGGGTCTCTTCGAATTCTGGATCAAAGCCAGAGACAGAGACATCGGTGACAGGAGCGATCTCATCAACAGCGAAGGTTATCTTTTGGACAATCTCTTTGTTGGGCTTGCAGACGCCTGACGCACAATCTGCGTCGCTTGAACAGGCATTGGACTCATCCTCGCAGTAGCGACTGTTCTCTCTGCAAAAGAACTCGATATCATTACCATAGAGTTCATCAAAGACAGGGCCTGTGAGATGGGATGGGAGCGCGCTCATGAAAAGCGTATGCGTATAACCATCGGTTGTCTCAAGATCCGTTACCTTTCTTGTGGTCCCATCGGGCCAGGAGAT
>JBMCSP010000128.1:0-2827 GCA_048624455.1 Nanobdellota archaeon | reverse complement strand
GCCCGGCGGAAACAGGGGCCAGGACCTGATGAAAGCGCTAAGGGAGGACGCTGAGAAGGGTGTTGCAGGCCAGGAGCTTGAGTTCGTCTACGGTGTCAAGATGAAGGATGAAACCGCAGAGGAAGCAGGAAAACTTGCCAAAGAGCTCGGTCTGAGGTTAAGCATCCATGCACCGTATTACATCAATCTCCTTAATCCGGACGAACAGAAACTCAACAATTCGCATCGCCATATCATGGATTCCTGCAGGAAAGGACATCTGCTCGGTGCGCGCTCTATCGTCTTTCATCCAGGCGTCTACGGCAAGCATGACAAGGAAGACGCGTATGCCATCATGAAAGAACAGATTCAGATTCTCTTGAAGGCAATAAACGACGAAGGCCTCGATGTAGAGCTCTGTCCTGAAACGACAGGAAAGAAGAGCCAATTCGGAACGCTTGATGAGCTTCTCCGCTTGAGGCGGGATACCGGCTGCAGCCTCTGCGTCGACTTCGCGCACCTTTACGCACGCAATGATGGCATTATCGATTACAAGGAAATTTTTGACAAGCTCGAAGACGACGGCATCACAGAGCTGCACTGTCATTTCTCAGGGATCGAATATTCAGACAAAGGCGAGCGAAACCATATCCAGATGACAAAAGAATTTGCACAACCTTTGATGAAGGAAGCGCTGAACCGCTCGATAACGCTGATGATCATCAATGAGTCTCCACAACCCCTGAAAGGAGCTCTTGATATGAAGAGATGGTTCCTTGATTGACTTTTCAGCGAAAAGCAGCAAGTTTTTTAAATAAACTCAGGTTTTTCCACTCTATAACAAGGATAGGACGGCGCAAAGCTTGCCTATACCGGGTGGAAAAACAATGGCAAAACGATATTCAAGAGCGCATGGAAACTCTGGTTCCATGAGGCCTGAACAAAAGACCGAGCCATCCTGGCTCAGATACAAAGGCAAAGAGATCGAACTTCTTGTCGTGAAGCTCGCAAAGGAAGGCTACAGCCCTTCAGAGATCGGACTTCACCTGCGTGACACCTACGGTATCCCAGATATCAAGTTGCTCACCAAGAAGAAGGTTACAAAGATTCTTGAAGAGAAAAAGCTTCTTCCCGAGCTACCAGAAGATCTTCTTGCGGTCATCCGTAAGAGCGTCAGCCTGAGCAAACACCTTGAAGAGAACAAGCAGGACAAGACTGCACGACGCGGCCTCCAGCTGACCGATTCACGGATCAAGCGACTCGTCGATTACTACAAGAAGACGAAGAGACTCCCCGCAAACTTCAAGTATGATCGGGAAAGCATCAAGCTATACGTGCAATAAGCCGAATAGCACACCTTTCTTTTTTTTCTTCTTCTCTTTTTTTCTCAAGTCAGCATGCATCTTTTCAAGAACACTGAAAAGGCCCTTCTTTGTCTTATACTTATTATCCAAGACGATCGTCGCCATGTCAAAAACTGCCAAAAGCTGCTGCTTGTCAGGATCTTTATTTTTCAGTTCCCGCTTCTCAGACTTGATGAAGTCATCAAGAGACGTATACTTTTCATTCTCCCTTCCTCGTGACATAAGGCGCTGATAGCGGACCTCTGCTGGAGCAGTGACATTCACGAGATGAAAATGAGGAAGTTTTCTGAGTTCCTTGACTTCGCCGGGATTCCTGATCGAGACGATGACATAGTCTTTTGAGGGATCGATCCGTTGGACAGCCATCTTACCCAGGACCCAGTTTCCGAATTTCTTGCGGAGCTCATTACCCTTCTTGATGAGATTGTTTCGTGTCAGCTCTTTTCGCTCGTTCCAGAGCTCTTCACGGATAAAATCAGATAATGAGATCCGCTCAAATCCTTTCTTGATGAAAAAATCTGCTACCGCATCCTTTCCTGATGCATATCCCCCTGTCAATCCGATGATCATAGATGATCAGCCCTCCTGTAAATGATATAGCTGAAATCGATCCCCTTATAGCTGTCTTCCTGCCGCGCAATCTCTTCCCAGACCCTGTCGCTGAGTTCAGGGAAATAGGCGTCGCCCTCGAACGCTGCATGGATCCGGGTGAGCACAACCTCTGACGCATAAGGAAGGAATTGCCTGTAGACCTTCTCGCCTCCGATGATGTAGACCTGCTGATCATGTTTGGTCATCTGAAGAACATCATCAAGAGAATGAGCCACTTCGACATCAGGATGCGGTTCATACTCCCGATCCCGGCTCATCACGATATTGCGCCTGTGCTTGAGCGGACGGTATTTCTCATCGATCGAGTCGTATGTCAGCCGACCCATCACGACAGTATTGCCCAAAGTCTTGACTAGGAAGTGCTTCAGATCCGGACGAAGTCTCGGCCAGGGAAGCTTACTATCGTTGCCGATAAGATTGTTCTCGTCCGCTGCCGCTATGAGCTTGATGTTTCCCATGCACTATGGGTTGTCCTGCCGGTTAAATAATTTTATTGCTCTGCAGAAGCTCATTGAGCATCTGTCTCTACAAGCTCGACAGAGATGGAACGAGACTGATAAAGATAGAACTACTGATGAAAACATACGATCGAGTATGATAATGATTAAATAGGAGATAAAGGACTACGGGAGGGGGGATTTAGATGAAAGCATACTTGGATATTCTGGATAATGTTTTGAGCAAGGGAAAACCATCGTCAGACAGGACAGGGACAGGGACGATCATGATCAACGGCGAGCAGTTCAAGCATGATATGGCAGACGGTTTTCCACTTCTGACGACAAAAGACATACGGCCCGAGAAATGTTGGGGAGAACTTGAGTTTTTCATCAAGGGCTATTCCGACAAGGAATGGCTTAGAGAGCGAGACA
>JBMCSP010000127.1:0-2862 GCA_048624455.1 Nanobdellota archaeon | reverse complement strand
AAGAGATCTGCTTTGATGCCTGTTTCTCCTCAAAGAAGTTGTTCTCATAGGTCACGGTGATATCGAGCGCCTCGCGGACATTTGAGTCTACTGATGACGTCAGGAAGGAGAGATCCTTGACGGTTGTCTTCGTCCCTCTGGGTAGCCTCTCTATCGTCCGCTCGCTGACGCCATTCAGATTGCTTACCTTGACAGTGATCCCTGTGAAAGCGACTTCCATATCCATGTTCTGCAGGACGATGTCCAGTTCGTAGCGTGTACTTGCATTAAGCTCCTGCCCTGGAGTGAACTGAGGGAATATCTGTATGTCTCTTGACACGACATCAAGGATGATGACAGGCTCAATCTCTACAAGCCTCCCGTCCCTAGATTCATTGATCTCAAGATGCAGCGGGATCTCTATCCTGCCTGAATCCGAACTTTTCATCTTAAGCGTAAACTCTTTGCTGTCGTTGTAGTCAAAGACGCCTGACCAGAAAAGGCTCTTGCCATGATCGATGATGAAGCCATCCCACGAGATGATCTCGGGGAGCTCTGACTTTTTCAAAGAGAAAGATCTGATCGACAAGTTATATCCATTGTCATCATTGTTAGAGAATGAATGATCGTTTGTCAGATTGAAGCGGAGGGTGAACTCATTGCCGAGATAGACTTCCTCTGGATCAGTAGTGAAGGAGATGCCAAGGAAGGAATCAGCAGAGAACTCTGTCTCTTCAGTTTCCTCGACCAGCAGATAATAATTGTCATATGCGAGTTCAGAGAAAAAGACAAGATCGTCGAATGTCTCAAGCGCCTTGAAACGGACTGTGATCACATGCTCTTCACCATCCGCAAGCGTCTCGTTCCAGAGAATCCTGCCGTCAACCAGAACTCCGCCTTCAACATCAGTGACCTTGATCTTGTCAGGGACAGTCAGCGCATAATCAGTGTCGTTCGCTATTCGTTCGCCATCATTGGTGATGGTCACGTTGAACCAGTTCTCTTCACCCACAAGGGACTCTTCCTGACCGATCTCGTGGTCAAGAGCCAACGATGGTACGCGCGAGAACAAGCGGGAGAAGATCGTGCTCCCTGATGAGCGGTCGTAGCAGATTTCCAGATATTCAAGGTCGCCGCAGTTCTCCTTGTCGACAAAGACGAACTCATCACTGTTCATGTCTTCTATATAGACCATAGAGCTGTTCGAGCTCATCGTATATCTGAGCTGGTAGTCATAGACGCTGATAGAACCCCCATCGCTCACAGAAAATGTATCACCTTCATAGAGTTCGCTTTCTTTGGACGCAGCATGGACCGCAGAAGAAAGAGCAAAGACTAGCATGATCGCGAAAAAAGCGATGCTAATCTCCATCCTATGGGGTCTCTTCTTTGTCTCCACCAAATAACCACTTGAATAGATTGAGTATGCGTTGGAAAAATCCTGGCTTTTGCTCGCCGTCATCAGGAGATGTATCGCCCTTGTCATCACGAGCAGGTTCCCCGCCATCTGCCGCTGCATCCCCTGATCCTCTATTTGAGGAGTTTTCTATCAGGCCATCATCCTTTTCAACAGAAGACGCATCATCCTGCGATGCCTCATCTTCGAGCTCAGCATCGTCCTCGACAGCTTCGTCATGGGAGTCTTCATCGCCGGTACCCGATTCCAGATCCTTCAGATACGAGGCAAGCTCGCGCGACTCATCGAGGAGATCTATAGTACCTTCAGATAATGCATAATAGGTATGCGATCCAGCATCAAACGAGAGATGGCTTGAAGCGACAAGATAATCGTCAGGTAGCGCTCGCGTGAAATTGCGCGAATAATTTGTGCCGGCGGCGACAGAGACAACGTACTCTTCGCCTGCATCAAAAAGCAGGACATCCTGGGCCGAGATGTCGCCGATGTTCTCGATGCGGATGGTATATGTATAGCTCATGTCTCGCGTCGATACAGAATCGATCTCTTTGTATATGTTGAGGAGCGGGAGCGTCATATCAGCCTCTTCAGTGCTGAAGCTCAGAGGACCATCTTCCTGAGTATGCCTCGTTCCCTGATCATCGGTAAAGCTGAAGCTCGCCCTGCCGGCTGAGGTCGATGAATCGTCATGGACAAAGATGAGGCGTTTTTCGATATCATCCAGAGTTCTCTCCTGACCGGGATTGAGCCTTTTCAGGTAATAGGAGATAGCATCGATAAGGTAGGTATTCTCCTGGCCGGGAAAGTCAAAGACAATATCGTCTATACGATAGTCTTCCTTGTTCTCGACTTCATAATCGATCGGTATGATCTCCCCTATGACGACATCTTTGCTGTCCGGGAGACGATTGAGGTTGACGGTCGGATCGCGCGGATCCACATCAAACGTATCCGAGACAATGAAGTCATAAGTCTTTGATCCGTCCGCATAAGTGACCTTTGAGATAATCTCGATCTCAGTTTCCTCAGCGACTACCGGAAGATCAAGATAGTATTCATAGAGCGTCGCCGTATCCCCCTGTGAAAGATCAAGCTTTGTCTGGGTCGTCCCCTTGACATCGACAGACGAAGGGAGAGAATCAGCGACGGTGATATCTTCAAGATCGGTCTCGCGATTGTTCTTGAGAGTGACTGTGACTTTTACCTGCTGGCCTGATTCAGGACTACTGTCAGAGAAGCTGTGCTTGACGACGAGATCATCGACAGGCACGATGCTGAGGTCCCTCTCGATCTCTTCTGAATGGGAATAGCCGAACTCAGTCTCATAGCTGATATTGTAGGTCAAAGCGTATTTCTTTGAGGACGACAAGGAAGGGGTCACTATAGTGCTGTCTATCACCTTCTTCGCTCCGTCAGCGGCGATGTTCTTGATCATATCACTCTGCATGGTCAGGAAGCCTTCTTCG
>JBMCSP010000126.1:0-2905 GCA_048624455.1 Nanobdellota archaeon | reverse complement strand
GCCCTCGTACCCGATGGCCGTCAGCTCGAGTACCCGCATGCCGAGCATGAGGAGGAGCATCCTGTCGTTAGATCTGAACTCGGCATGGCAGCGGTAGCGTATAGCGACAAACTTGTGCGCGAGCTCATGGAGAAGGAAGGCGATGCCGATCGTCAGCGCTGAGATAAGGATCGAAGCGAGAAAGCCTGTGCTCGATCCGAAGTTAGGTGTCATCACGATACCGAATGCGACGCTGATCGCAGCCCATGCCTTAAGAAGATGTTTTTTTTCGATAGAGGAGAAATGGAATCGTTTCGGTGTGATATTTTTTATCATTGTCGAAAGTGCGTCTCAGGCTTGATGTCTTTCTTGAAATCTGCTGTCCTGAGATACTCTGCTGTGCTTTGTGCTATGTTCAACAGGATTCCCGGCTCGATGGTCTTGAGATTTTCCTGCTTCTTCAGGTGCTTTTCTGCAAGCTGCGGTAGTTTATGTTCGATGCGTTCCATGGAGCACTACAATTCGGATGCATTATATAAATATTGTGCAAGACAACACATGTCAACAAAGATGAAGAAGAGTGGCATTCATAGGGTCAAAGCATATGCGGTCTTGACAGAGAAGCCGTAGCAGGGGACGGGCCATCTCCAGCGAGGATGAGCCTTCGAGCGTCGGGAAGCAGGCTCTTACAAAAAAGAAAGGTCATATTTTTGAAGGATGCTACTTTTCAGACTGACAAGATTTAAATGCCTCAACCGTATCCTCCGCCTATGAAGGATATCATCGAGCGGATCTCGGGAGACGTGAACTATCATACTCGGGAAGGGAGTGCGTCCCATGTCGTGATGCCGGGCATCAAGGCGGACTTCCATGAACTCTCAAAAGAGCATTTCCACGTCTTGAGGAGAAGAGAGCTCGGCAAGCAGATAGCTTTCATCGACGGTGGCTCTTCTGATATCATGGCGACACCGACCATCTCGATCACGTTCGTCAGGATCGCCGGAGTCATCTATCGCGATACTGATAAAGAATCTACGAAAAAGAAAGAATATTTTGTCGTCACAAGGATCGAGAATGATGATAAACTGAAGTTCAAGACGAAAGTCTATCCGCTCGACAATTCAGCAGGTTCGGTCTTCACCTTTAATCTCGATGATCCTACCTTGCAGGAAGGTGTGCATCATGCAACCTCTGCAAAAGTGGGCGGTGTCGTCAGGAGATTTCTTGAGATAACATTCGCAAAAGAGCTGGTGAAAGAGATGGAAGAGCACAGCATCATCGTCCTTGATGGATCGCTGCAGTGCAGCTACACAGGTGAAGATAAGCTCATCGCATCATTGGTCTATGCAGCAAAAGACAATAATGTGCTTGTCGCAGCTCTTGCGAAATCTGTCTCGTTGCTTACCGATTCAGGTGTCTCAGCGACGATTGCCTTGCGTCAGATGCAGACGCATCCTATGTGGTACTATCATCCTCTTGCAGATCTCGATGATCCGTCATATAGGGCAGACGTCTACATCGTCAAGCTCCATCAGCGCACGTCGTTCTTGTTCAAGCTGGATATCAGCGACGCTTTTTCATCAGTAGATCCTGCAAAGATTATCGGCTATCTTGCCTACCTGGCGATCGATCCTGTTTTCCTGGGATATCCTTACGGGCTCATCAAGGTCGATGAGCTTGCCAGGGTCAAAAACGATGAGACCAACCATCTGCGCATGCGTTTCCTGAAGCATGCTGATATCGAGTCGCTGGAGCTTGATGCCCACGCAATCCTTGATTCGATCAAGTTCTGATGCTGTCTTCACAGCACTGTCACGTGACAAAAACAAACATCTTTTAAGCAGTTTAAATATCGTTCTTCTGGAGTAAAGAAAGATTTTTAAAAACGCTCCCGTTCAACTGCGCATGAAATTTCGAAAGGCTAACCAAAGAGATGTTGACGCTCTGCAGGCCTTCGCGACTTCCATGACCGAATCAAAGACGGTCTTTGGACACACCTTGGGGAGGGAGTTTTTCCGTTCTATCATCCGTACCGGACTAGTGTATGTTGCGCTCTCCGATACGAAGGACGTTGTCGGATATCTGCTTGCGGAAGCTGATGCACGCATCCAGTTTTCCAACATCATCCACCTCTCCATCCATCCGGATGTCTCGAGGGAAGAGATCGTCGAGGGACTTGTGACAAAGCATTATGATGAATGCCAGAAGATGAATATCTCTGATATCGCGCTGCATACATCAGAGCTTGGCAAGAAGAACCTCGATTTTCTCACCAACCTAGGATTTGCACAAGAGAAGAAATTCATGGTGCTGACCAAGCAGGTTGAAGGTTTCTGATTGTATTTCTTTCTTTTTCTTTCTTTATCCATTCATGTTTATCGTTACAGCATCAGGTTGGACTGTTTGTAATAGAACCTATGAAGTCGTAGGCAGGGATGGGTCCTGCGGACGGCCCGGCTCAATGAAGATAAAATTGGACACAGGTCCAAAGCTGTAACGATATAGTTAGTTTAGTAGATTATAGTTGAGAATCAGTGGTATGGATGCGTGTATTCTTTCCTGAACCGATCCGCATCAAAATCGTGATGATACAGTTCTGAACGAAGTTCAAGAACATCACAGACCTTATGGGCATACTCGTTGTGTTTCAGGATCATCTCTTTGAGCTTCTCAGGCGGCATGCCATCTGTTAGCATCCCGTCGCTCCTGCGGACAGTGTGAGGCATGCCAGATACAGCACTATTGCCGCGAGAGCCCGCTTTCATCTCCTTGAGTTTCCTGTACTGCTCCCTTACTTCCATCTCAAGCGGGATGCGTGCATCATGTATGTCCATAAGAAAACGGAATATTTTCTGTACTTATATCTCTTTTGCCCTATTCCAGTGAACCTTTCTCGACGACCTGGATCTCCTGCCTGGGCTCCTTG
>JBMCSP010000125.1:0-2911 GCA_048624455.1 Nanobdellota archaeon | reverse complement strand
TATCGTCTCCTCTTTGAGCACTTCCTCAAACGCCAGCGTGTCTTTGTAGTCTTTCAGCGCCGCAGCAAACGTATTAGGATTAGGGGTAAGGGTCTCGACCCACTCTCCAAACATGCCTTTGAGCATGGCCATACCCTCGACATGCCTTGTCTGCACCTTGTGGATCGCCCGGTCAACTAGCTCTTGATTCGGCCGTCTCAAGTATATCTCGACCACGATCCTGACGAACGAGACTGCGTTCGTCCTCAAGAGGAACTGGAGGCGCTGCGGGGGGAACCCTCTCTCATCTGCGAGGGTGTGGGTCTCTCGCATGAACTTCTTGCCCTGTTCAGGCGTTGCCATGATCATCCTCCTCCTTCTGCACTGAATTGTATCCTGCTGACTATCTGGTAGGGATCCCCCTCATTCCCCTCATGGATGTCAGCTCCCTTCTCGACCAGCGCATTGAAGATGGTGGCGAAATTCTCTATAGCATTTGCCACCATCTCAAGTGCAGTGTCGCCATCGCAGTTCCTGCTCATAGGATCAGCACCATGCATAAGAAGCATGAGCACGATCTCTGGATACATGTACTCTATCGCATTGATGAGCGCAGGATTGCCATGATCGTCCATCATGTTCGGATCGGCTCCCTGATCAAGGAGCATCCTTACCTCTTCAAGCGAGTGCCTGCGTATGGCCTTGATGAGCTTCATATTCCTCATCACGTCCTCCTTCACATATCTCATTGAGCCCTTTTCAAAGAGCCCGTCTTAACTTAGCCATCGTCTTTTTTCGCCGTCTCGTCTTCTTCTTTTTCCTTCTGCATGAGGGCAGCCATCCTTTCCATCCTTTCGTCAGCTTCTCCTGCAGCTTTCATGAGAGACATGATGATGACGAAAACAAAAACAATGACACCTATGATTATCCATGCCATGATAAACTCCTTTTATCTTTGATTTTCCTGGTCGTCCATGATGCTCTTGATGCGGACCACGTAGTTTGCTTTCACCCCTTCCGTATAGGTGATGAGGTACTTCTCGGTGTTCTTCATACTGCTTTCCCCCTCGTGGACGTGAAACTCCCTTTGTTCGATCATAGGCTTCTCCAGAGTGTGGTAGCCCTTCTCTTTCCACTCGTCAAGCACGGCGAAAGCCTTTTCTTTCCATTCTTTGTGATGGACGACCTTGCTCCAGACGCTTTTTTCAGGAAGCATAGCGTATCCTGCATCTGCCTCGCGCATGAGGACAAGCACTGAGCTGCTTGGGGCGTAGATGAGAAACTCTTTCACGGTCTCCCGCTTTTTCTTGCCCTTCTGCAGTTTCAGCTCGATGGTGATGAGCAGGATCTTGCTTCCGTTCTTCTTGAAACCCATGTTCACGATCATCTCGACCGCGTCCTTGATGTCAATCTTTGTAGGATCTCCTCTTTCCATATTTGACCTCCTCCTGGTCAGAGAAATATCTCCTGCCGTTGATGATTGCTGCTACTATGCTCATGATGAGCACGATGCTTCCGGTCACTCCTGCTACGAAGAGAATCTGAAAGTCTTCAGGTGTCACTACCGTTCCATTGGACATCTGAAAGCTTTCGTCGATGCGCATATGCTTCCATGAGAGGATGGCCATCAACGCAAAGATGATCAGTATGAACAGGAAAACCCTGGTGACATGCGTATTAAATTTGTATTTCATGATTGATTCCTTAGATCCTTGAGATTATCTGAGCATTATCTTCGCAGGATTCCTTCTTGCATCAAGATGATGAGCTTGCTGAGGGAGGCATCCCTCTTCTTTCTTGGCTCTTCCTCGATGAAGATAACCCGTATCCTGGTGCGCCCCATGATGATGGTCGCATCATCTGCAGCGTTCTTTGGGGTATCTTGTCCTGAAGACGAGATCACCCGTTCGATGCCTGGGATAGTGAGCACAGAGCAGAGGGTCTTTTCCTTCTTCTCCTCCTTCACAGAGAACATGAGGGTGATCTTGTCGCCGAAGCGTCCACGATTGCCGCTGGAAGATATGAAGTCGAACCCGTTCCTGCTCAGGTGCTGGACCACTGTGCGCTTGCGCTGCTTGGCTTTCTCTCTGATGGGCGGCCTTTCTTTCTTGTGCTGTTCTTTCTTCTTCTCCATAGTTCTCCTCAGAATACGAATCCTACTGTGATGGTCGTAAAGAGCATCCGTTGCGATATCTCCGCTATGTCGGGATATTTCTTAAGCTGATCTTCGCTGTCATCTCCGACATCTCCTCGTCCGGGAAGTATCCGCTGGGTGGCGATGCCAAAGGTTGCGAAGAAACGCTCTTCGAAGCGTCCGGTGACTTCAAGCCCGATGTCTAGGTACTGAAGATTTTCAAAGATGTAGTAGCGCGAGACATCATTGAGCCAGTCCTGCTCATGACCGACCATCCTGTTTATGGGGCTGTAGGCGATCCATGATTTCATCTGGAAGTACTCCCAGGAGAACATGATCGTCATCCCCAGATAGGGTGCAATGATTGAGAGGTCATAGGTCGTGGTGTGCTTATCATCAAGGCTGGCAGGTTGGCTGCTGCTTGAATCCTTGTAGGAATCTGTGTCGTCCTTCCATTCCCAAAACTGATATCTCAGCCCGAGTATGCCGTCGAAAGCGAATGTCCTGACCCTGTTGAGATGTCCAGCGACGTTGATATCTCCGGTGATGATGCGGTTCTCTGACCCCCCTTCACGCTGAGAGACGGGACTTGTGGATGTGGCGGAATAGTCGCGCCGTTTGAAGTTCCCGTTTCCTCCATAGATGCTGTGCCCTCCGCCGACATTAACGCTGATGTTGTCTGAGAACGTCAATGACGACTCAAGCCCGAGCATGACCACGTTCCAGGAATCAAACCTCATCACCGTTTCAGGAAAAAATCCTTTTTCCTTTGCATACTGGTTCATGGTGATCTTGGTG
>JBMCSP010000124.1:0-2955 GCA_048624455.1 Nanobdellota archaeon | reverse complement strand
AGGAAAGTTCCCGCTCTGGATCAGCCCAAGCCAGGTCAAGATCCTCACTGTTGCTGATAGGCATCTTGATTATGCGAAGGATATCCGAAAGAAGATGAAGAAAGAAGGTCTCATGGTCGAGATCGATTCGCGTGCCGAGACCATCCCAAAGAAGGTCCGTGATGCGCAGCTCGAGCGGTGTAACTATATTCTTGTCGTCGGCGACAAAGAGCTTGAGAACAGCACGGTAACGGTCAGGACCCGGGACGGGAACGTCGAAGGAGCGCTTGACTCACAGGCGTTCATCAAGCGCCTGCTCAAAGAGATCCGAGAGAAAAAGTAGCTTCATCCCATCCTTTTTTTCTTTTTATCTCTTTTTATCCATTTCTAAGTAATATTTATAAACTTCAATATCACAAAATAGTATACTGATAGGAGGTTTCAACCATGGATGCAAAAAAGTTAATCCCCATAATGGTCGTCTCTGCCCTCCTGCTACTGGCCGGCTGCACGATGCAGACAGATCCTTCTGATGATGTCATGTGCACGCAAGAGTATGCTCCTGTATGCGGCGTCGACGGCGAGACCTACAGCAACCGCTGTGTCGCTGAGCAGCAGAACGGTGTCGAGGTAGCTTATGAAGGCGAATGCCAGAATGAGCCTGAAGTTGATGATGCGACCGTAGGTCGGGAGATCGATAATCTCACTCAGGATGAAGAGCAGCTGTCTGAGGACGAGCTCGATGATCTTGGTCTTGACGTCTTCGAATGAAGACGTCATCCTTTTCTTTTCTTCTTTCCCTGAGTCTGTTCCTTATTCTACTTTGCGCGCCCGTCCCTTGTTCACAAGTATGCTTGCGACATCAGAAGGAAGGGAGACTACCTGCTCTTTGAAGAACGGACCGTAAGTCTCAAGCTCCTTGCCGACGAACTTAGGGACATCGTTGACGAACTCCACTTTGACCTGGGGCGTTTTTGCATCCTCTTTTCTCGCTGGCGCACTTCCGGCTACATCTGCAAGCGGCTGTTCTGCTGGCTTCTCTCCTGCGATGATCCTGTTCAGGACGCCTTCCTTGTAGCCGTTGAGGATCTTGACCATATTGAGAAAAAGCGCTTTCTCCTGCGGAAGTAGGGATGAAGTGTCGATGAGGTTGGAATTGGTCCGGGATTTCATGATGGCAAGGTTCATGATCTTCTGCTATCGCTTCGCATAGAGGTCCTTGATGATCTTCTTGATGTTCTCAAGTTGTTTTCGCGTCATCTCCTTCTCTGATTTTGAGAATAAGCTCCCTTGGTTCTCCTTTGCAAGGATATGCGTCTTATCGTTCAGGTATGCGATAAGATCATCGAAGAATGTCGTGTCAAGCTTCTGCAGCTCTTCGTTGCCCTTCTCCTTGCGTGTCAGGTCAAAGAGCTTTTCGTATGTGATAGAAACATCCTCAGCCATAATCCCCCTCATGCTCTGGATACGTTCGTGATATTTAAACCTATCTCCGGAAAGAAAGTGGGAAAAATGAGGAAGGAGAGCATGTTTCTCAGGGAGGGGTAATCGAGAAGTATTATGATACTCCTTCCTCAATGAATAGGTGTTGTTGGCTTGTCTGGAAAATATATTCCGGGACCGGGACAGGATGATTGGGTGTTTGAGATGTGTACGACCAAGCTTAAAAAAGCATGATCTGATGGGCGCTAAGTTGTTGGTTGCCGCCCCGACCCCCGAATATACTACTTTTTAGTGAACACAAGTATTTAAAGTTTTCGGTAAAGAATTACTTATCAGTGACGAACAGATCTCTACTTGCCTATGATGCGATATCAGCTAGTCTTCTTCGCATCTGCTCGTGGATGAGCGGAGAGGCTGCGAGGATGGTCTCCGAGTCGATCGTGAACGGGTTTCCGTCAAGATCGGTCACCATGGCTCCCGCTTCTGCTGCTATGAGCTGGCCTGCCGCCACATCCCAAGCATTGACGCCTATCATGAAGAAAGACTGAACACGTTCTGCGCCTACATAGGCAAGCTCAAGAGCTGCTGCACCCATGCGCCGTAAGCTGTATCCCTCCTGCACCATCACGTTGTACACTGCTCCGATCCGTGCTCTGGCATATTCATCCTTGCCGAAACAGAATGCATGAAATCCCTTGATGTCTGCATATTCTATCTCAAGCTTCTCGTCGTTTCGATAGGCGCCTTTGCCTTTCTCTGCAGTGAACATGTCGTCGGTGATCGGGTGATAGACGACCGCTTTCACGGGGGTCTTGTTCCTGCTGAGCGCGATGGAGACGTTGAAGAAGGGATTTTGCACCTTGTAGTTTGTCGTCCCGTCGAGCGGGTCGATAATCCAGACATATTCATGCTCCGCGTTCTCGCTGCCTTCTTCCTCACCTATGAACCCATAATAGGGGAAAGCCTTCCTGAGGATGTCCTTTATCATCTTCTCGGCGTCCCTGTCGACATCACTGACGAACGAGTGGTCTTTCTTCCTCTCGAAGTCGACCTTGCCGTAGTTCTCCCTGATGATCTCTCCAGCTTTCCGTGCAGCTTCTTTCATCGCTGTCATCTCATTCTGCGTTTCCATGGAATTCTCGACTCGGCACTCATTGATAAATCTTTTCCTGGATCTGTTTTTATGACTTCAAACACAAGACATAAATAGCAATCCTTCCCTAGTCAGGACATGAGACATCATCTTCTTTTCCTCCTGCTCATCTTCCTTATCCCGATTGCAGCCGCAGATGACCGCATACTCTCTGCAAAAGAGGCGGTCCTTGATGTATCGCTTGAGTCTGTTCTCCATGTCGACGCGCAATCAAGAGACTACCGGATATCCTCTGTCGACGTCCAATACTATCTTTATCCCAGAAGCTCAGATTATCAGACAGTCTCAAGTTTTCGCACTGACCCTCTGGACCATGAGATCTACAACGGATCGGTCCGGTTGACATGGGACAACCCGCGAGAAAAAGAGCTTCCCTATGC
>JBMCSP010000123.1:0-2986 GCA_048624455.1 Nanobdellota archaeon | reverse complement strand
CCTCCGTCAGCGACAATGAACTCATCGGCTTCCTTCGTGATCATGACGATTATTTTCTGCTTCTTCCAAGAGAAAAAGATCACATCATCCCTCATCTTAGTCATGAGTGTTCATTCATCCACGAGGGAGACTCGTTCAGGCAATATTTCTGCGGTAACCTGTCTGTTCTCAGATAAGATGGCTCAGACAGACAAATCTTTTTAAGTAGTCACATATATCGTTCCCAGTATGAAACTCGTCATCAACATCCCCTGCTACAATGAAGAGAAGACGCTGCCGCTCGTCCTCAACGAGCTTCCGACGCATATCGAAGGGATAAGCTCGATCGAGATCCAGATCGTCGACGACGGCTCATCAGACAAGACTGTCGAGGTCGCCGAGAAGCATGGATGCAGGGTCCTGAAACATGACACGAACAAAGGGCTTGGCATCGCGTTCAAGACGGGGATGGATGCGGCGCTCGAACGAGGAGCCGATATCTTTGTCAATACTGATGCAGACAACCAATATCCGTCCAAATACATCCCAAACCTTGTCAGGCCGGTGATCGACGGCAAGGCGGATCTGGTCATAGGCAACAGGAAGCCGTGGAAGGTCAGGCATTTTTCTCCTATCAAACGCTTCTTCCAGTACTGGGGCAACCTGCTGACCCGAAAGATTGCAGGATCGGATGTCCCTGACACAGTCTCTGGATTCAGGGCGTACTCGCGCGAAGCGCTCCTGAAACTGACGATAACGACGAAGTTCTCCTATGTCCTCGACACCATCGTCCAGGCGGGAAAAAAGGATCTTCGGATCATGTCGGTGCCGGTGACGATCAACAAGCCGACAAGGAAATCACGGCTGTTCAAGAATATCTTTCAGCATATGAAAAAGTCTGCGGTGAACATCCTTCGCGTCTATGCGTTATATGAGCCGTTCAAGACATTTCTTGTCTTCTCTGCGGTATTCGCTCTTCCCGGTCTGTTTTTGCTCGGACGGTTCTTCTACTATTACCTGTTCGTCGCCGGACCTACCGGAAAGGTCCAGTCGCTGATCATCGCTACGATCCTTCTTGTGCTCTCCGGCATGATGTTTGTCCTCGGCGTGATAGCTGACCTGATCGGAAACAACAGGAAGCTGACCGAGGAGATGATGTATCGCCAGAAGAAAGAGATCTATAAGAGACGCTAGATAGTGGTCTTATTGCGCTAAATATATAAACTCTGAGGACGGTGCGGTTCTATGGTATTGAGCATCGTCATCTTCCTTATCGTGTCGCTGGGACTTGGCTTCTCTGCAGATCTCATCGTGAAGCGCTGGAAGGCCGGTTTTCTTGAGAAGATGATCGTGCGGATGGGCCTTGGCATCCTTGCCGTCTCTGTTGCCGGCGTCGTCTTCAACCATCTGCGCGTTCCCATACACTGGCTTTCGTTCACCACTGTCGCCATGATTCTCGGCCTGTTCGGCCTGCGTAGGGCGCTGCCTGAGATGCGAGAGCAGCTCAAGACTGGGTTTGAGCATCTGCGCCGTCTGAAGCTTTCCAAAACGTTCATCTATCAGGGGCTTGCCCTGGTACTCTTCATCATAACGCTGCAGATGTATGTTGGAGGAAGCTTTGCCTATCCCTGGCTTGAAGACGGAGATCCGTACGGATATGCGATGCAATCCAAATACATCGCTGAAGAGATGACGTATGAGGCTGACGGGATGTTCGGCTTCTATTCCGCCCCCTATACGCAAGGATATCAGATATTCATGGGGATCCTGCACCAGACAAACGATTCTATCTACTGGACGATGAAGTTCTTCAACGCGCTGGTCATCTCGTTTTCGATACTTTTCATGTATGTTTTTGTGAGACGGGTCTCTGAGAGAGATGATGCCGCTTTCTGGGCGACGTTTTCACTGTTTGCTGTCCCTGCCTGGGTCAGCCATTTCATATTCTCGTTGAACTTCAACATGGCTCTCATGCCTGTCTTCTTGTATACGCTCTTTTCTATAGCGAAGTCAAAGCGATGGGCGTACGTTGCAGGATTGGCCTTCGCCAGCATCTGGATCAACCATTTCTATACAGCTGTCGTCATGAGCCTGATCGCAGCCGTGATTATCGTGATACGCATGCTGCAGGGCGAGAGGTTAAAATATCATCTGAAAGCGCTGTTCCTTGGTATTGCGGGATGGCTTGTTTTCTTCGTTCCGACGATAACAAAACATTGGGACGTTCTGTTCGGCGGCGCACAGTTCGGCGGCTGGGAGAATTTTCTGCCACTTTTTGAGCTCATCGATGCGAATCCGCCCATACTTGCGGCGCTTTTAGGTTTGGCAGTGGTGTGCGTCTGGCTGTATCTCACGTCGGATAGATGGGTCAAGATCCTTCGCGGACCGTTCAAGGCGCCGCTGAGGCGCCAGATTCTCTATATTGTCCTGCTCATCGCAGCAGCTCTCATCCTTCTTGTGCCCTCTGAGAAGATCATGTACAGCGGCGGGACGGCATCAAGGGAATATACGGTGCAAGACTTTTTTGTCGCAAAAGAGGCAAACATGATCAACAACCCGATAGGGATCGGCATGGTTCTCATGTGGGTCTTTCTCTTCAGCGCTGCTCTTCTTCTCTATCACGCAAGGGATTCTTTTAAGCAGAAGGGCGAGGGAAAGATGGAGTTCACGATGCTCAATATCGGGCTGTTCACGTTTGTCGGCGTGATGGGCGCAGATCTCTCTATCGGCATCGCGCCATTCAGGATGTGGACATTCTTCGGCTTCTTCGTTTCCGTTATTGTCGGGCTCGGCATGACACTGATCCTTGACATCCTGAAACGGCGCAAGATGGCCATCGTATCGCTTGCCTTCATACTCCTCTTCGTCTTCGGCGCATATGCGACATCATTCAGCCAGAAGCAGGTGCACAACACGAACATCTGGCCCGAGCACTGGATCATGGACCAGTCAGGGCAGGCGCAGCAGCTCTTCATCTGGATGCGCGACGGAGGGATACCCAAAGATT
>JBMCSP010000122.1:0-3037 GCA_048624455.1 Nanobdellota archaeon | reverse complement strand
CCGCTTGTCGTCGCCATAACCGGCGATGAGCTTCTTTCCCGCCAGATGGAGACTTATCTTGCAGGGGATAGGATCACTCCTGTCATCTATCCTGAGCATTCCGATGCGCTCGAAAAATTCGATGAAGGTGTCATCGACGGGATAGTCTCCATGAACAGGTCAGAGGAAAATTTTCCGATCTTTGTTGACCTCATAGTCTCTAAAGGGGACGTCACTTCCAGCATGCTTATCTCCCACATAAAGGATGCGATGGAACTCTATGAGAACCAGGTACGGGATCGTTATCTGGCAGAGCCCAACGCAATACGGCTCGACAAGCTCAAGATCCGTGCAAGCGGAAATTCCATCATGACCCAGATCTTTGAGGCTCTCTACAGCATATTGCTTCCATTCCTTCTCCTCATGCCGGGAGTCCTGCTCGGCGGCCTGGTGATCGACATCATCATAGAGGAGCTTGAGACGAAGACGCTGAACCTGCTCATGCTGGTCATCTCCTTCAAACGCTATCTTTTTGAGATCCTGCTTGCGACAGTCTCGCTATCCATGCTTCAGGTGCTTGCCTGGGAATTTCTCCTGCTCGGCCAAGGCATCGCCATCGCCAATCTTCCTGCGATAACCGGCCTCATCTTCCTGCTCAACCTGATCCTTTTCATCATGTGCATCATCCTTACCCTTGGAGTCATGGACAAGACCCGTGCACAGCTCATCTATTCGTTCCTTGTCATACTGCTCTTCGCGAGCGCTCCGCTCTTCTCGGTCAATCCGATCCGTGTCATCACCCGGCTGGCTCTCGGGCTTGTTTCTGTACCGCTGATGGCCTATATGCTAGCTCTTTCAGGGATTGCAGCAGTGCTGTTCATCTCGATGATGGTCGTCGTCTCGGCAAAGCAGTGGTAGTGTGAACGTTTTCTGGCCCTGTGAAAGAAAGATTCTCTTAATGGCTTTTTCGGGCTATTTTTCTGCTGATAATGGCAAGATATTTATGTGAGTTATCCCATAAAACACTTGTTGGTTAGTTTGTAGTTGTTGTGAGTTGGTTGTAAGGGATGAAAAGTAGTAGATTTTCGTCCAAGAGGGATGAATCGTCAAGGGTTGAAGAGCAGTCTGTCCTAGACAATGTCATCTTCAGGTCAATCCTCTCTTTCTTGTTCCTCTGCCTTCTTCTTCCGTTCGGCTATCTTCTTCTCCTCTCGCCGCCTCTGCTTGATGATGTCCTCACGGGAGACGCTGTCACGATGATGTCCATCCTCAATGCGGATCCGGTCATCAATATCACCAACGGCACCTACTTTACCGAGACCATGATCAATATCTCTGTCTGCGGATATGATCCCAATCTTGATCCTATAAACTGTACATTCTCTGCACCGTTCGGCCATGAGAACGGCACCTGGATAGCTAATGAGACGCAGTCGGGCGAGTATGAGATCCAGATCAATGCCACGGACGGCATCGGCGGCTTCAGCACAAAGAATGTCACCTTCCTGGTCATCCCGCGCAAGGTATTTGGCGAATGCAACATGCGTTTTGACATACTGGGTGACCACAACATCAACATCTCCTGGGACCCTGAGCTCAGGCAGAACAGCTTCAACACGGTCGAATACAGCAATTTCACGATAAGCTATGTGGACAGGTATTACAACGGTACGTTCAACAAGAGCGACGCGATCAATGTGACAGACATCACGACGCCTCATTATCATGATACCTGGGCCAATATGACTGAATCACGGCTATACAAGCTTTATGGCTTCAACGGCCCTCAGGTCTTTGAATGCAACCAGACATATGGAAAGATAACCCATACGCTCACTCCGGATTACGGGCGCTGGAACTATGTCTCCATACCTTTCTCTTTGCAGAACCGCTCGATCAAGCATGTCTTTCGGAGCGCCTGGGATGAGCTGGAGAACCTCTTTGTCTACAACCATGAGACCGGCTCGTTCAATTTTTTCATCTTCAGCGTCGATTTCGGAGATTTCTCCCGGATCGATGACGGCGTCTGCCTCCTTGTCCAGCCGCTCAATCCTGAACCGACAAGAGTGACCTTCACGGGAGAGCTCCTCAGAGACATAGGCCAGAACCTTTCTATGAATTACGGACGCTGGAACTATCAGGGCTGGGTCGCCCAGGATACCAGGCGCCAGGAAGCATTCTCTGGCTATGAATTCGATCTGGAAAACCTGTTCAAATACGACCATAGCACAGGATCATTCGAGTTTTTCATCTTCAGCATAAGTCCTCCCACCGGTTTTGGTGAGATCGACGAGATCCCTGCAGGAACCTGCAACGTCATCCAACCATTGTATCCGGTCAACTACAATTATACGACAACATCAGGACCATGAGACCAAGAGAACTGATAAGGACCTGCATCTTCTTTGTCATAGTCTTTACTCTGGCTATCTCTGCTGCTGCAGTGCCAACTCCAACGACGATATCGGGATCTATCGATGCCCGCAACGATACGCCTCGGCTCACCATAGAGCTCCATGCATATGCAGCAGGATCCAACAAGACTGTTTTCCTTTCCTCCAGCGAAGCGATGGCGGATATGGAGCAGATGATCTTTGCAGGTGTGCTTACTACTGACAGGATCCCCGACCTTGACATCGTCATCAAGGCGAAAGGAGAGGATAGAGCATACCGCTACACAGGTTATGCCTATCTCTGGAACGTGACACCTTCAAACCATCAGAAGATCAATGTAACCGTATCAAGGATGATCAAACCGTTGCCTCCTAAAGAGCCTCCTGTCGATGAACCTTCGGCTCCTTCAGGAGGAAGCTCAGGCGGTGGCGGCGGCTCCGGCGGCGGTGGCATAGGAGGAGATATCTATCGAAAGACCATGCCTCTGATATCCAACGGATCAGGCAATGCATCAGGGAACAGCACCATGCAGGATGATTTTGACAGGGCCCAGGATACTTTCTTTGATGCCTATGAAAAGAAGAACAATGCTAGCGGAACGCAGCAGGAAGAACAGACAGTCCAAAGCATCAGCACGCTTCACATCATCACCATAAGCCTGCTT
>JBMCSP010000121.1:0-3057 GCA_048624455.1 Nanobdellota archaeon | reverse complement strand
TCAAGAACGAGGTCTTGTGCCTCTTTATAGGTGTACTTGTCTTCTTCTTTCTCCCGTGGGGCGTAGAGATCGGTCCGCTTCGGACGCTCGATGCCGAGAAGCGAGAATTTGAGTTTCATATATTCATTGAATAGGTATTTGTTCTTCCTGACGACGTTCATGAGATTCTTGACCGCTTCATCAGGCACATCATTGCCGATGTTCCTGACCTGGATCGGTGTCTCAAAGCCGCGCAGCTTGATGTTCTCGTTGCGCCAGTCGCTTGCGATATTCTTGTAGATTTCGCCGAGCACTGCCTCTTCTTCTGCGTAGCGGGACAACACCATCTCATAGACCTGTTCCCTCTTCTTTCCATCATAGTTTCGATAGTACTGCGTCATCTCTTCCTGCGTCAAAGTCTTTCCTTCAAACTCCCAGGTGAACTTGTTCGTGACGATGTCATAGAGGTTCGTGAGCGCTTCCGTTCCGGTCAGATCTTTCAGGTTCATGATCTGCTCCTCACGTTCCTCAAGTGTGTATTTCCTGAGTTTCCTGATGGTGCGCAGCATGTAGCTGTACTGCGGGTCCGCATCGATGAGCCGCTGTGCCGTCTCATCCGAGACATTTTTGAACCAGATGTTGAAGAACAATGTCTCGTTGCCGAGATCGGTGAGCATCTGCGATATCTGTGCATAGAATGCGGTGCGTTCTGAATCGTTCGTGTTCTCAGAAAGCCACATCTCTGCGTAACCGCCAAGCTTTGATGTGACATCAGTGAGCTTTTCCATATCATGGATGATCGAGAGGAACTCCTCATCGCTGATCTCTTCATTTAGGAATTCTTTCTTCTTCTTTATCGTCTCGACGACTATTTTTGCGTCGTCGATCATCTTTTCTGTCTCTTCAGGATTACAGATGTCGCCTAGATTCCATTGTACCATTCAGTTCACCAGGTAGGGCAAGAGCGGAGTGGTATAAAAAGGTGATGGAAAAAAATCCTGGAGAAAACAGATACGGATTCAATCCCTGTTATAGTATTCTATAATATCGACCAGCTCTTGGCGCTGCTTGTGGGGAATCTGGTTCCAGTTAGGCAGAGGCCTGACTTCTTCTGGCTGACTGATGAATCTGCGGTATGCTCTTTCTATAGCGTCGTGGAACACATGCTTTGCCTCAATTTCAGCGACCTCATCGAAATAGAACTTTCTGCTTTTGCTGTAGAGCTTATAGTCATCGATAGCCTGGTCTGCAAATTTCTGGAAATCCTTCATAAGATACATATATGCCTCCTGATCCATAGATTCCTCTTCCGCAAGCGAGTATAATTTTCTAAAGACAGTCTTGACAATATCCTCTGCCATCCTGTTGAGCCCTTTCTTTGGATCATTCTTCTCGACATCTTGGTGTTTGTGGTCATAATCTCCCAGATCGACCTGTGAAAGGTGAGAGCGTCGCTGGAACAAAGAGTTGAGCGTGCCGATTTCTAATCCCCAGTCAGGTTGTATCTCAAGTGTGTTCGCGAGATTTGCTCGCATAGCGAATTCTCCAGATAATGGATACTTGAATGCTTTAAGGAAATCGACATAATCAAGAACTGTCTTGCTGATATCTCCATAGTTCTCGTGGACTGCATCAAGGAATGGGCTGACGAGAAGCCGTGTTACCCTGCCGGAAAGCTTGAGCTGACTATCTGGATCATTCTTGTCATGGGGGGTTATTCTGCGATAATATGCTTTGTTGAAATCCTGTTCGCCGAATTCTGGGTGAAGGATCGGTGTAATCAGGCTGAGAAGCGTATCTTCTGTATAGTGCTTGGGTTTGATGTCGCAATCATGGATGACAAATGAGCTGCCTCTATTGATCATATAGCGGTAGCCAAGACCGGTCCACATGTTCCTGCCTTTACCTGGACTCACAGGGATCTCCTGCTCTTTGAACTCTTCATAAAGACGGAGCATTTCAGGGGCACTGTTCCATATGACAGTGGAATTCGGTATCTGCTTGAAGCGTTCTCTTATCTCTTCGAACTGCTTTTGTTCCTCGGCAGCATCGAGGCCTAATACGATGTGATCTATCGATTCTGTACGATCCTGCAGGGCCTGGATTGTCGAGAATATGTTTTCTGCTACCTCTCCGCTTGTAGCATCCCCATACGTTGCCGGAACGAAGAGATAAAGCGGATGATTCTTCATGTATTGGGGTGATTCCTGCAACACTTCATAAGGTATGAGGCCGAAATTTGTCGTGAACCTGTCCTGAAGGAAATTCATGTGCAGAGGGTTCATTCTTAATTTATAAATCTGCTGTCATCTGTCAATCGTACCTAAACTTTATAAAGGAGTTTGCCGGAAAAATCATACATGCCGAGAAATAAGCTGGATTCTCTCATCCAGGATATCATTCCGCCGCTTCTGGTCGTTCTTTTGACGATCGTCGTCATCGACCTGTTCTACGGCTTTGGCGCCTATGTCTTTCTCATAGACATCTTTGATATCTTTGTTGTTATCATCTTCGGCATCGATCTCTATTTCAGATGGAAGGATGATCCTCGGCTCTGGCCGTTCTTGAAGAACCACTATATCGACATCATCGCTACGATACCATTCAATCTCATATTCGTCGGCATGGACTATGCAGTTTTCACCAGATCGCTGAGAGGCTTGAGAGGAGCAGCACGGATGGCCAGGGTAGCTCGCATGGCCAGGCTCCTTCGTTTCGTCGCACGAGCACCGCGATTCCTCAGGCTGCGCAAGCATGTCGGAAAGACAGAACTTCGCGACAAGCAGCCTCACGAGAAAGAGATGGGCGGAGTGCTCAGCTTCAAGGTCATCCTCCTTGTCACGATAAACTCCATCATGGGAACCGGCATATGGTTCCTGACAGCCGCAGGGGCCAAGCACGCTGGACCTGCTTCACTGGTCTCCTGGGGAGTACTCACCGTGATCGCGATCTACATATCCATGTGTTTTTCAGAACTCACAGCAATGTTCCCTCGTGCAGGAGGCGTCTATGAATTCGCAAAACAGACATACGGCCGGCTGATGTCGTTTATTATCGGATGGACAACATCAATCGCAG
>JBMCSP010000120.1:0-3084 GCA_048624455.1 Nanobdellota archaeon | reverse complement strand
TAATGGTGGACAGATACAAACAACCCATGACTTCCCAAAGGGTGAAGAAATGGTCGCTGATCACGACCGCAATCCTTGTGGTCCTCGGACTTCTCTTCACGGCATTCCTCGTCTTGTACGATGTCGTCCAGACGCGCTCACAGTACACTGTCGATCTCAACACGCCTGCGATGACAGTCGCTTCGCTGGAGAAGGCGCTTGAACAGGAAAGCTACATCATGCTCGATTCCGTCTTTGCAGAGAACCATTACAGTTCTGTTTTCGGCGAATTCTTCTTCGGCAAGAACATCAAGGTCAGCTACGGCTACAGCGACGACAAGACGATCAAGCAGAAAAGGGTCATGACGAGCATGGATGTAGTAGAGGTCAAGAAGGGCCGGCTGCAGTATCTCACTGACGAGGCAGCGATCGGTCTGCTCATGATAGAGGACAGAGAGTCAGGGAACCATCTTATGAACGCCGCGTTCCTTACCCAGAAGCAGGGCGATGATTGGATAATCATGAAGTTCTATGACATCATGATGGCCGATTCAAGCATCCTGGAAGTCGAAAACTTCAAGCTCCATTATCTCACCAACGAGCTCTTCATCAAGCTCCGTCGAAAAGAGCTTCCTGCCAACAGGGAATCGACGATGCTCTACAATTTCGCTCTTTCAGTCAGAAACATCACAGTCAGATATGATGACAGGACTCTTTGCACTCTCGGACGCGATGAGATCAGGGCATTCAAAGGGGAGCATGAGTTCATGCTCAAGAACGATTCGCTCCACAATCCCGATACCCTCATCATCGAAGGGACCTGCCCCTTCAGCGATATCGTCACGAGAGATCCTGAGCAGAAATATCTCTTCTATATCACGCTTGAGACAAAAAACGAGGACGTGCTGATATACTATTATGGAGACCTTCTCCTCTGAGCATGCGGATAGATAGTCACCCCTGGTCTCCGTCCTTGCGGCGGACAAGGTCGTACTTGTCAAGAATGGCGACGTATTTTCTGTAGTCAGGAGATTCCCTGAATTCCTTTAACGCTTCAGGAGGCACCTTTTTTATGAGCCTGTAGGTGATAAGGATGACATCCCTCAGGTCATTACGGAACTCTTCGCGTACGACCTCTGTCCTTGGCGTCTCGACAGCAGATTCTTCTATGACCCGTGCAACTTCCTCCATGGGTACTCTTTCCCGGGAAGGATGGTCAACACCAGGAAGCAGATTGCTCAGCCCCTTCCTTGCCCTGCCCTTCCTCAGGTCCTCATAGCCGCTTATGTCTGCATCAGCCACTTGCGGTGCTTGAGCTGGGGCTTCTTGCTCCAGATCACCCTGCGTTCCGTCGTCAGCGTAATCAGTGGCCTCTGCATCCTCGGCTTTGACCTTGATTGATTTTGTGTTCTTGAGAAATTCAGAGAGCTTTTCGCGAAATGTCTTCTTGTGAAAGATCGTAGAGCTCCTGTCATTCAGCTCATTGACATTGATGACTTCATCCGCATCAAGGAATGTCTGTATGGCTGTCCTCAGCGCCCTTAGAGCTTTCAGCCTAGAAGTTGGTTTTTCATCGTTCCTTGACGATGTCTTCTTGCGCTTCTTCTCCGGGCGGGGCTTGCCTGCCGGCATGGGCGATGGCGATGTACGCCGTTCCAGATATCTGTCCATGTCAAGATTGAAAGAAGACACTGATGATCACAACCTATTGAAGTCAAAATCATTTTAAAAAGTTTGTCATTGGCAGTCCTGCAGCATACACACCACAAAGCTTTAAAATGACTATCACCTAGAAGGTCTTGAGTTCTTATGGAACAGAATCCGCAGCAGCAACAGGGAGGACAGAACCAGGCACTGGGACCCGGTCAGCCACCGGCTCAAGACGCAAACCAGGCGAAACCCCCGCAACAGCAGAGCGGAGGGATGGCAAGTTTTCTTGGAGGGACGCCGAAACCAGACCAACAGCAGCAGGGAAACATGGAAGAGATGGGTTCTGAACTCAAGACGCTCACGACAAGGATCAGGACTCTTGAAGAGAAATACCGCAATATGCGAAGCACACTCCAGATGAATGAGAAGAACGTACTCGAAGACAACAAGAAAGTCAATGCGGAGATTAAGGATATCAACCAGCAGATCTTTGAGCTCAAGAAATCATTCAATGAGGCCAAGAGCAAGATGGACATCATCATCAAGGAACTCGGCCTTACTGCGAAGAAAGAGAATGTCGCTGCGATAGAGAAGTACCTGAATCTCTGGAACCCTGTCGATTTCGTCAGCCAGCGTGAAGTCACGTCTGTCGTCAGGAGAGCTTTGCTTGAGCTTGGCATCCAGTCAAAGAATGACGTTCGAGTAGCGCAGGAAGTCAATACTGATGAACTTGGAGAAAAACCGAAAAAGTTCGACGAAGAAGGCATCTGAGACATAAAATATAAAAACGACAGAAGATGAGATAATACTATGCCAGATCAACAGCCTATGCCGCCCCCTATGGGCGCACCACCGCCGATGGGCGGACAACCTCCGAATCCTCCTCCTCAAAATGCTCCACCTCCGCCGCAGGGAGGCGGAGCGCCAAGCTTCCCGCAGCCCCCACAAGGAAATGAGCAGGGCGGGAGCGGTTCTTCTATAGAGGAGATCGAGCAGGTAGTCGAGACCATCATCGATGAGCGCTGGAAGGAAGTGACCGAGAACATCAAGAAGGTTCTTGAGTGGAAGAATGCGATGGACGAGAAGTTCACCAAGATGGAAGAGGATGTCAAGAATCTCAAAGAGGATTTCAGCGAACTCTACAAGGCGATCGTCGGCAAGGTAGGAGAGTACGATAAGAACATACTCAAGGTAGATACTGAACTGAAGGCGATCGAGAAAGTCTTCTCCCAGGTGCTCCCTACGTTCACAGCAAATGTCAACGAGCTCTCAAGGATAGCTGAAGACCTCAGCGGACATAAGCGACCGAAGAAAGAAACACCATCTGATTCTGATAGCGAAACTGATGAGAAAGAGAGCAAAAAAGAGAAATGATCATTCTAGTTATTCTAATCGACAGTTGATAGCTGCCGTATCGCAAGCGAAGCGAACATAAGGATGAGAAGTCCACCTATG
>JBMCSP010000119.1:0-3090 GCA_048624455.1 Nanobdellota archaeon | reverse complement strand
AATTATTTTAAGCATCCCCTCGACGTGAGGATATGATCATCACATTCAGCGGAACACCTTCTTGCGGCAAGAGCCTCAACGCAAGGCGTCTTGCTAATGATCTTGGGTGGGAGCGCAGGTCTGTCGGCGACATCATGAAAGAGCTGGCTGCGGAGAAAGGGCTTTCCATCAACCAGTTCTATGCGACGCTTGATGAGGCCGCAGAACGCACTATCGATAATAGGCAGAGAGAATGGGGAAAGACGCTTGATGATTTCATCATCGAAGGACGCACCTCATTCATCATGATGCCCGAGTCCAAACGCTATAATATCTTTCTGAGTCTTCCGATGGATATCGCAGCTGAACGGGCATATGCAAAAGAAGGCCAGACCGATTATGCCTCGGTCCAGGATGCGAAAGTGAAGCTCGCGGACCGCCTTTCCATGGAGAATGAGCGCTACAAGAAGCTCTATGGCGTAGACCACCTCAATATGAAGCATTACGACGCTGTTATCGATGCGTCCGGTTCTCCTGAAGAAGTCTACAACCAGATATACAATACTGTCCAGCATGAGATGCTGAGAAGGGGATACACGGCGTTGAGGCATCAATGACTCATCGCTGCAGGACACGCTGCATCGCGGCATAGGTCTCTTCCGGATGCTTGACATTCTTCATGACAAAATACTTTCTGCGCATGATGGGGACATCTTTCTTGTGGTTGGAATGCACCAAAGTGATCCTTCCTCGCTTGAGAAGGCTCTCTATCCTGTTCTGTTCGGGGTAGGAATCCGAGACACGCTCGACGGGAACTTCATAGGTCTTCTTGCTGAGCTTGTTCTCTCTCAGGAGCCGCTTGTCCGTCACATAATAATAGATGAAGAGAAATCTTGACGAGGCGATGACATTCTCATCCAATCGCAACGAATCAGGATAATACTTAGGCTCAACCATGCTACCTGGGAATCCCCTTTTCGTTTATATATTTTATACTGCTGCAAGAAATCTATGTATATGACGGAACTTCTTTATAAGATGACATATCGCCAGGGGATGTACAGTAAGCGTTGTCGAACGCCATCTCTCAGAGGACCAGGGGTATTCTATAGCTGATATCTTTGACGCTTTCATGAATGGCAGCTATTCTGTACCTGGTTCTCGGCATTACAGACCCTTTGGCTCTTGATGACAGGCATCGATAGCCTGTCTGTCACCTTAACTGACGTACAGGATCTGAAAGGATCTTGAGGAACAGTATCATCTGCATGAGCGTGGTGAAACCTCTACTTCCAAGATCAATCGATGATGAGGTTGAGAGATTCTATGGCCATGATGGCATCCTCGAACAGTCGGTTTTCTTTCCTTTCCTTCATTGAGTAATATTTATATAATGCATGGGGTTTTCTGGCACCATGGAAAACGTCAAAGAGAATGATTTCATCAAGATCGATTTTACCGGCAGGGTCAAGCAGGACAATTATATCTTTGATACCACCTCAAAAGAGGTCGCTCAGGAGAATCATCTCTACAATCCTTCCATCCATTATGGACCTATCACGGTCTGCATCGGGAAGGGCATGGTACTTCAGGGACTTGACAAGGCGCTCCTCGGAAAAGAGCTGGGTTTTGAAGGGACGCTCGACATAGCACCTGAAGATGCGTTCGGCAAGAAAGATCCGAAGCTTCTCAAGCTTATCCCGACGAACAAGTTCAAGCAGCATAACGTCAATCCGCAGCCAGGCCTCCAGGTCGAGGTCGACGGCCAGATCGGGTTTGTCAAGACGGTCACCGGAGGACGGACGATCGTCGATTTCAATCATCCTCTTGCAGGAAAAGAGCTTTCCTATGATGTCAAGATCCTCAACAAGGTCGATGACAAGGCCGAACAGGTCAGTTCTGTCCTGACGATGAAGCTCAATCTGAAGTCGGACAACTATCTTGTCGACGTCAAGGATGGCAAGTGCACCATAACGCTCAAAGGCGTTCCAGAGATGCCTGAACAGATGCATGAGCCGATCAAGGAATTCATCACGGGATGCACCGGACTCAAGGACATAACCATTGTCTCAGAAGATAAAAAGACGTCCGGCAAGTTTGATGAATCCTCGTCGAAAAACAGCTGATTTTCTCTCAAATCAACCTATGTTTTACATCAGATATAAATTTAAATATGAGTCAATGAACACTTAGATGTAGTAAAGTTACCGGGAGTGTGGTGAAAAAACTCATAGTCACTCTTCATGATTTTTTAATCAGAGGTGGGGTATAGTGGACAGTTTTATAAGAAATACTATCGATCGAGTTGAGGAGCGTGATCAGCCTCAGGAATATGCATCTCCTCAGCAGCAAGCTCAACAATCACAGCCTTCACAGCAGTCGCAGCAAACTCGTCCGCGAAGCGGAAACACTGCTATTGATGCTGAACTTGAACAGATGCTTTCTCACCAGAAAGCGATGATCAAGGTCGTCGGTTGCGGTGGTGGAGGGAACAATACAATCAACCGTATCGCTGAAGTCGGTATTGTCGGTGCAGAGACCGTAGCGGTCAACACTGATGCTCAGGACCTTCTCTACACAACTGCAGAGAAGAAGATCCTTATCGGTAAAGAGACGACAAAAGGTCTTGGCGCAGGAAGCATCCCCAAGATCGGCGAAGAGGCTGCGCGAGAGCAGGAACAAGAGCTCAAGCAGTCCCTCAGCGGAGCTGACATGGTCTTTGTCACTTGCGGTCTTGGTGGTGGAACAGGTACAGGAAGCGCTCCTGTTGTCTGTGATGTCGCAAAGAAGACCGGCGCACTGACTGTCGCCATCGTCACGATACCATTCTCCATGGAAGGCCATAGGCGTTATGAGAACGCTATTATCGGCCTTGAGAAGCTGGAGAACATCGTCGATACGCTCATCGTCATCCCTAACGACAAGCTGCTTGAGCTTGCTCCTGACCTTCCATTGCAGACAGCATTCAAGGTCGCTGATGAGATCCTGACGAACTCCGTCAAGGGTATTGCAGAGCTTGTCACGAAGGCAGGTCTTGTCAACCTCGATTTCGCAGACATCCGGGCTGTCATGGGCAATGGTGGTGTCGCTTTGATCGGTGTTGGAGAATCT
>JBMCSP010000118.1:0-3103 GCA_048624455.1 Nanobdellota archaeon | reverse complement strand
ATGCTGAACTCCATGCTAAGAGGGAGAAGCTCGTGCCTTTCAATGACCATCTTCATGAGACGGCGGAAGGCGAACTTCCTGAGAACTATGACGAGATTGTCGAAGAGCTCGACCGGGATTACCATGTCCTTGAAGATACTCAGGCTTCCTCCAGAAAAGCTGTGCCAAAGAAGAAGCAGAAGCAGCGGACGCCTGAAGAGCGCAAGGAGATCAAGAGCATGAAGGAGTTGCGCAAAGAAGCATACCAAGAGATCAGATCCATGCGAAAAGAGCTCAATGACGGGACGAAAGAATTCTCTAGGTTCCAAAAAGAAGCGGAGAAAAACCAGAAGATGCTGATCGATGAGAACAAGACGCTCCAAAAAGAGCATAGGGTTCTGCAGAAAGAAAATGCACAGCTGCTCAAAGAGCTGAAGAAAAGCTGTGAAGAGCAGAAAAAGACGCTTGATGCCCAGAAGAAGAATGAAGCATTTGTTAAAAATCTGAAAAAATACTTTGACCCGCTGAAGGAAAAAGAAGAAAAGCTCATCGCTGAGTCTTCTGCGCTGAAACGTCAGGCCCAGCACATCTTCAACAGGTTCAAAGAGCTTATGGAAGTGACAAAAAGCATCGACAAGCGCAATGACGCTTTCAGGTATGAGATAGAAAGCATCAAGAAGACAGACGGTGCTGCTTCCCGGGAGATAGAAGATCTCAAGGGGCGTTATGAAAAGCTTGCAAAGGATGTCACAGAGACCGAGCGTTCGTTCCTTGCCGTTAAAAGCCAGATCGGTGAACATGAGAAGCGCATGAAAACACTTGAAGGGAGCAGGCTCGCCTCAACGGTCGATGCCCTCGTAAAGGAGCTGGAATCGTTGAAGAGATCGGAGCTCTCCGACAGGAAAAGGATAGAGAAGATAGAAGAGAAGATCCATATCCTGCGCGAGAAGCTCTCGATAAGAAAATAATCTTTTTTCACCATAAGATTTAAATATCACGCCGAATATACACAGATAAATTCTCCATAGATGAGTTCAGATGAGTTCTACTCCGATATGATGATAAACTTGTGGAAGGTGTTATAATCATGAGCGAACAAGCTTCGATCAAGACAGGAACAACGACGCTCGGGATCGTATGCAAGGACGGTGTTGTCCTCGCAGCTGACAAGCGGGCGACTGCTGGAAATTTCATCGCGAACAAGACGACGAACAAGGTCTTCCCTGTTGCGGATAATGTGGCGATCACCATCGCCGGCCTCGTCTCTGACGCGCAGATGCTTTCAAAGATATTCAAGGCAGAACTCAAGCTGAGAGCTCTTCGCAGCGGTGACCTTGTCGATATGAAGAGCGCAGCAAACCTGCTTGCAGGTATGGCGTACGAGAACGTCCGTAAGATGTCCATGGTGCAGAGCATCGTCGGATTCCTCATCGCAGGATACGACCATGATGGTTTCTATCTCTACGAGATCGGTATCGACGGCAGCATATTCCAGCAGGACAAGTTCGTCGCAGACGGGTCGGGAAGCGTCTTCGCCTACGGTGTTCTCGAAAGCTCCTACAAGGATAGCATGAGCATCGATGAGGGTGTCGAGCTCGCACGCAAGTCTCTGAAGACAGCGATGTCGCGGGACTCTGCTTCGGGAGATGGTTTTGACATATATACGATCACGACTGACGGGCTGACGAAGAAAGAGACGGTCCACCTGACATACAAAGAGTGATTCAGACAACGCCAGAGTATTTTTACACGATAGCATACATAACAGCGGTGGCGGCATCTGCCGCTTCCTGATTTGATTTTTGACCGGTTCTTAGCAAAGGTGATGGAATGGTAACAGTATCAAGCGCAATTCTTAAGGAAGTGCTCAAGATTATCGATGAGAACAACGATCGCATCAGCGATGCGGGCTTCGAGGGAGCAAATATCGTGCTCTATACGAAGGACAAGGACTTCTTCCTCAATGGTGGAGGGATCATCAAGAAGGCTGTCAGAGAGTTCAAGAAACGGATCGAGCTGAGACCTGATCCGGAGGTCACCATGGACGAGGAAGAGGCTGACCGAGTCATCAGGGATCTTATCCCGAAAGAGTCTGAGGTCGACAATATCATCTTTGATCCGCAGCGCTCGAATGTCATCATCGAGACAGAGAAGCCGGGAGTCGCTATCGGAAAACAGGGACAGGTCCTGCGCGACATCAAGGAAAAGACCATGTGGGTTCCTGTCATCAAGAGAAAGCCCGCCATCAAGTGCAAGCTGATCGAAGATATCCGAGGCGTCCTCTACCAGAACAATGATTTCAGGAAGAAATTTCTAGACCACACAGGCCATCGTGTCTATGACGGCTGGATACGTGGGAAGAAATCTGAATGGGTCAGGCTGACATTCCTTGGTGCCGGTCGACAGGTCGGTCGCTCATGCCTATTGCTGCAGACACCCGAATCGCGCATCCTCCTAGACTGCGGCATCGATCCCGCTTATGGGATCGGCAACCCGTCAGCATACCCCTATCTGGAATCACCCGACTTCAAGGTTGATGAGCTTGACGCAGTCATCGTATCGCACGCGCATCTTGACCACAGCGGCCTTATCCCGCTCCTGAGCAAGTATGGCTACAAAGGGCCGATCTACTGCACTGAGCCGACAAGGGATGTCATGTCCCTCCTTCAGCTTGATATGGTAAAGATCATGCGCGGAGAGGGCAAGGATCCCATCTATACGAGTGAAGAGGTCAAGGAGACGGTCAAGCAGACCATCACGCTCGGCTATGAAGAGGTCACTGACATCACCCCCGATGTCAGGATAACATTCTATAACTCCGGCCACATCATCGGCGGTGCCATGGTCCATCTGCATATCGGCAATGGCCTGCACAATCTGATGTACACAGGGGATATCAAGTTCAACAAGACTGCTCTGCTCGATCCTGCTGCCACCAGTTTTCCGCGTCTTGAGACTGCAGTCCTTGAGGCGACATACGGCGGAAAAGACAGCATCCAGCCCTCTCGCGAGGAATCTGAGAGAGATATACAGCAGATCATCCAGAGGACGATCAAAGGAGGCGGAAAAGTCCTTGTCCCTGTCCTGGGTGTCGGACGTGCACAGGAAGTCATGCTTGTCATAG
>JBMCSP010000117.1:0-3223 GCA_048624455.1 Nanobdellota archaeon | reverse complement strand
CATGAAGAGATTTCTGAGATAAAGTTGGCTGAACTGATGAAGACAGAAGTGAATGAAGCACGAAGAGTACTCTATCTGCTCTATCATGAAAACTTAGTAAGCTTCAAGAAGAAAAAAGATATCGAGCACGGATGGTACACATACTACTGGTCATTCAACCAGAACCGTGTCGGATCGCTTCTGCACAAGACCATGAACCATCGGTTGAACAAGCTCTCTTCACGTCTTGACACTGAACAGCAGAATCAGTTCTATGTGTGTTGCCTTCGGATGGATATTACGACCGCCATGAGCTATAATTTCAAGTGCCCGGAATGCGGGCAGGTCATGCAGCCTGAAGATAACACAAAACGGATCGATTCAATCCAGCAGAATATTAAAGAAATCAAAGAGTTCATCAAGACGTATTCTTGATGACTCATTTCTTTTACTTTTTCTTTGTCTTTTTTTTCTTTGCGCTTGATGACCTGTGCACAAGAGCACTGTCTTTGATGCCAAGTTTCTTCTCGATGAGTTTTTCATCGTTTGCGATCTTCGTGACAATATGCTCAAGATTCTCATCGACGCGCGCCATCCGCCGTTCAAGAAGGACAAGGACGCGAAGACTATAGACAATAGCTGCTAAAACTCCTAAAATGATTGCGAGTGTAATTTCAGTAACGGATAAAGCTGCCATCTCATCACCTCTATGTTATCTTGAGATTTGGGCCTTTATATATGTTTTTATTTTGTTTCTTTGTGAACATATTTATATAGCCGGGAATTACACAGGAGGTCATGGGCTTCAATTCTCTCCAGATGCGGGAAGGCATGAAAATACTGAAACGACGGATGCAGACCAAGGAACATCACCGCTATCAGGGCACAGTCCGCGACATCCTGCACAAGATTGTCAGGAACAACTGGAACGGTACATTTTTCTGCGCTTCGAATGGGCATTTCCATGTCTTTTACATGAGGGATTTCGGCCTCGCTCTTGAAGGTCTCTTGCATATGGGCTACAGAAGGGAAGTAGCTGCAACGCTGGAAAATACGCTCAAGATCTATGCAAAGCACAATAGACTGACGACGACCATCACCGACCAGCATATACCGGTCGATATGTTTGAGCCTGCCTGCGATACCTTGCCATTTCTGCTTCGATCGCTTCGCAAGACCCGCTCTACATACCTTCTGAAGACATATTTCGAATTCCTCAACGATCAGATCAACAAATACTACAAAGATGTCTTTGACCCGAAGAAAGAGGTCGTCTATGAGAAAAAATCTTTCTCTTCCATGCGAGATCATTACAAAAGGAAAAGCTCTATGTATGACAACGCCTGCATGGCGATGCTTGCTGATGAGATTGTAAAGTTGAAAGATCTCCATATCCGCTTTGACAACCCGTTCATGAAATGGAATCACCGAAAGGTGTTGAGAGACCGCTTCTGGGTCGGAAGCCATTTTCTTGATGACATCAGTGCGCATCACTATCTTGCGACCGATGCCAACACGATCCCATACTATTTCGACCTCTTCAATGACAAGGACATGATGGAGTCTTCTATGAATTTCATCATCAGCCAGGGACTTGATGGACCAATACCTGCAAAATATACTAAGGATCCGATCAAGGAAAAAGAGAATCCCATCCTTAATTTTCTTGCGCCTAACTATGAAGGGAACACTTGCTGGACGAATGTCGGCATGCTCTTTCTCCAGCTTGTCGAGAAAGTCAATCGCATCCTTCTTAAGAAATATATCGACCGCTACATAGAACTGATAGAAGAGCATCAGAATTTTTTGGAAGTGTTCACACCCGAAGGCAAACCGTACAAGACAAGATTCTATATGTATGATGAAGGGATGCTTTGGTGCAGCGTGTTCTATCTCATGCTTGATAGATACTATTCAGCGGTTCCGTCGTTCAAATTCAAATAGATCTCTCAGCTTGGCATTTTTCAGCTTCTCTTTCAGGTTTTTCAGGAATCTCTTGAACTGCTTCTTCTCTTTTCTGGCATCATAGTTCCCAAACTCATACTCAAAGCGGTCATCAGTGATCTCACCCACGAAGAGCCTGTAGAGTTCTGAGCGGATGTTTCGCGTGACATATTTGAAGATGCCTTCCTTTTCGATCCTCCTTACAGAAACGGTTATGCTGACTGATTCAAGTATCCTGAACTTTGAAAGCTTTGCAGCCCGTTTGACAAGATCGAAATCCTCACCCAGCTTGATCTCTTCGTTGAATCCGCCCAGACGATCAAAAAGCCGCCGGGTCATCATGATAAACGAGCCGAGCGCTCCTGGATTGACGAACTGCGCATAACGGATATAAGCATTGTAGAGGTCAAAGATAACCTTGTACTTGTTCTCTTCAACATTGTCTGGAATGACATCAGCTGCAGCAGCATCAAGGTAACGTTCCTCAAACTCACCGAACGCTTTTCTCAGGAAATTTGGCTTGATGCTGACATCAGAATCAAAAAAGACAAGATACTCTCCTTTCGCATGCTCTGCCGCCTTATTTCGCGCATAGCCAGGCATGCCGCCATCAACGATCCTGCAGCCATGATCGCTTGCGATCTCGCGAGTCCGGTCTGACGAATGAGCATCGGCGACGATAACCTCATAGTCGGTAAACGTCTGTTTCTTTATGTCAGCGAGAAGACGGGGAAGAAGTTTTTCCTCATTCAATGTCGGTATGATGATGGATATCATTGAGCATGCTTCCTGACGAGTTCTGAGATCGTCTTTCCATCGACCTTTCCGCGGAATTCTTTCATGCACATCCCCATGAGGGCGCCGAACGGGGCATCCTTGTTCTTCTTGACGATCTCTTTGATGCGTGCTTCCACGGCAGCCTCATCCATCGGCTTGTATGCGGTGAAATCTATCTTCTCCTTCTTGATCATCCGGGGAAGAAGTTCCATGAATGCATCTTTGGTGATCTCCCCGTCTTGTACCTTCTCAAGAAGCGTGAAGACCTCTTTGTAATGATCGTCTGAGAATTCTATAGAGAATCTCTTTTTTGCTTCTTTTGGTGCATTGATGATGGACTGTGCGATGAACTGAGGATCAAGTTTTGCAAAAGCATCCATGACAGCATCGAAATCAGCATGGACGCTCACTGACGCAAAATCGAAGCGTGCTGCTGCATCAGCTATATCCTTGCTCAGCCCTTTTTTCTGGTATCTCTGCGCCCGCTCTTCGATGAGCTCGGGGATGATGATGTTCTCAAGCA
>JBMCSP010000116.1:0-3231 GCA_048624455.1 Nanobdellota archaeon | reverse complement strand
GCTCGCCTGCTGTTGAGACTCCTCGTGAAAGAAGCGCTGCCCAAATCTTCACTTCGTAAAGATTCAATGAAAAGTATCGTCGTAGCTTGCTCAAAAATTCTTCCTTAACAATCATTATATGTTCGCCTCCTTGAGAACAATTCCACCCAAGGTCGTTAAAGGATTGCTCCTTTAAATAACTTCTCTTTTCATCCCTGGCAAAGTACTACTGCCAGTCATGACTATTCGAGTATGAAACAAGATACTGAAAAAGGTTTAAATGTTTTATGGTTGTTGATTGCTCGTGTTCGAACCGGTAGCACTCACCGCAACCATCAGTTCTCTATCCTGAAACGTAGCAGTGCTGCAACGCCGCCAAGTCCGTTGAGCTGCTCGCCGCCTTCATGGTCCGAAGACACGATCGTGATTTCGCCGTTGCTCTTGTCAACTACGCGCATCATCGCGTCAAGCTTGTCATATGTCTCTGCCTCGCGCATGGTCCGTATCGTCTCATCGCTTACCAGAAGATGCGCCACCGCTCCAAGGTTCGCTGCACTCTCTGTCTCTTTGAATCCATACGCCACTGCTTCCTGTTTTGCGATCCTGCTCAGGACTTCGTTGACGAGTGCACTCTCAACAGCAAAGCGTTCATCCTGTAGCGCCAGTTTCACTTCTTCCTGCGCGATGATCTCATTGATCCCATTCTCGCCGGAAGAGCTGCATGACGTATAGAGGACTTTTGCTGATGGTTTCTTTGCATCGATCTCTTTCTTGATGTTGTCCTTCCAGAAGGCGACCGTTCCGATGATGATCGTCTGTACCGATAGCAGCTCAGCTGTCTGCAGGATCGCATCGACAGCCTCCTTGAAGAAATCCTTCCTGATTTTTTCTTTGAAATCTTTCTTCTGCACCTCGCCCTTGATGGTGCTGATAAGGTCATACCCATAGGTCTTGAGGTGGGCGAGCGTCGCTTCTCCGCGGTCGATCGCGCAGACAAGGATCTGGGTCGACGTATTTCTGCTCGCATCCTCGAGCTTATCGATCTGGAATTTCAAGAATCCCTTCTTTCCCTTGTCGATCGAGAGCTTCTCGCCGGGTGCAAGTGTCAATGTATGATAGTCTCCTGCAGCGATGTCTTCCTTTCCTTCTGCGATCGTGCCTGTGATCCTCAGGTCGTGGCTCGTCTTTGAGAACTGGATCTTTTCTGCATTGATGGAGAGCCAGACCTTCTTTCGTATCACTTTTGTGGATCGCTGATCCTCTCCGCCAAGCTTGATCTTGCGTTCGGTCAAAGCGCTGACTCGATCTCCCTGATCTATGACTGTAGATAGGTACCAGAGGTCATCAGGGTTCTGGATCTCAAGCTTTACGAAGCCTTTCTTGTAGTCTCTTGTCAGCAATTTCATTGTCGTTACTCATCTGAAGAAAACCAAAACTTATAAATATGCCTGTGCTTATAAATAACAGTAATGAATTTTGGATCCAAAGCCGATTTTACTAGCGTATATGCTCATCATTCTAGACTCCGTTCTCGACGTGCGCAGCGTGATGCAGGATCGGCTGCGAACTTGGTTGCGCTTCTTGGTGTCTTCATCATCCTCTACGTCCTTTTCGTCCCTCCGGCTGATCGTGATGAACTGCTCAACGGCGGCGGTACAGACGGCGATGATGACGACGATGATTTTGATCTTGTCTCCTATCTGATCAATACCCAGCCAGGAGAGCTCCATTACTTTTATGATGACGATTTCGAGCATCCGCTCCCTTCGTTCTATCTTCGGGAATCCCAGTATTCAGAGGTGCTTGCTGAAGAGAACCCGTTCTCGTTGAGAAGGAGCTGGTTCTCTGATGCACGAAAGGCGATCCGCTTTGATGTTCCTTCTGTGCGCCAGGCAAGCTCGCTCAAGATGAGTTTCACGGTCGACAACGAACCGAAAGGGAATCTTATCATCCTCTTCAACGGCGAGGAGATATTCAACAAACGTCTTGATTCAGGACAGATTACTCCGATAACGCTGCCTAAAGAAATGCTTGCAGACAGCAATGCCTTAGACTTCCTGCTCTCACCTCCTGATCTTGCGTTCTGGGAGGCGAACAACTATGAGATATCAGGACTGACCGTCACTGGAGATTTTGTCGATCTTACTACGCTTGAGAATTCGCAGAAGTTCTTCTTAGAGGAGATCGAGAAAGGAAACATCGGCGAGGCGCGCGTCCTCTTCTCTCCAAACTGCAACAAGAACACCGTCGGAAAGCTCACGATCATGCTTAACGACGAATCTATCTATTCGGCGATTCCCGATTGCAATGCTCTTAACACTGTCTACTTCGATCCGGCAATCCTCGTGGACAGCGAGAATGTCATCAGGTTCTCTTCTGCCCAGGGAGAATATACCATGAGCCTTGTGAATGTCAAGACGCAGATAACTGATGAGGAATATCCGACATACCGTTTCGAGCTCACCGAGTCCACATACGACAAGCTACGCTCTGGCGACCAGTACATCAATGTCACGCTGGAGATGCAGGATGATGAGCAGTTCAAGGAAGCATACCTCCTCGTCAACACTGTAAAATTCTTCATCGAGACGAACGACAACGTGTATTGGAGGAAGATACCTGATGAGGTGCTTGAGGAAGGGACGAATACTGTCGAGATACGTCCGCTCAATAGTTTTGAAGCCATCAGGTTGAAAGTTGGTCTCTATGATTAGATATCTTTTTCCCTCTTCAAGGAAAGCGCAGATTCCGTGGGCTATGGCCATTGAAGCGTTCAAGCAGCGCCAGGAAGAGAAGAAAAAAGAAAGGGAAGAGAAAAAACGTGAGAAGGAGAATCAGAGGATGCAATCGCAGAATGCTCAACCCTCCGGAGGCGGCATGTACACTGACATGGCGCGATCATCACTTGGCTGGAACGGCGGCATAAGTGGAAGTCCTTCTGCTTCAGGACCGACTATCGGCGGCGGAAGAATCTCAAAAACAATCTTTTTCATCATCCTAATCGCTATCGTCGCCCTGATATTTTTCTTCGGTTACCTCGGTGCCATCTTTGCTCTTCCTCTTCTTGTTCTGTTCGCAGTCTTAAGCAAGGTGCAGACTGGTCGGTTCTTTCCTGTAGGGATACCAAAGACCGTCATAGCACTGTTCCTTATCATCGGCATGATCGTCGCATTGTTCCCAATCATCGCTGGATTCGGAGTGAAAGGCATGGCAGCATCCCTTGCTGAATGGACGGGTCTTGCAGCAGATGCT
>JBMCSP010000115.1:0-3316 GCA_048624455.1 Nanobdellota archaeon | reverse complement strand
CCCCTTCCTCGTCATCGGGCCCGTCCCAGCACTTGTCATCCTCATCCCTCTCCTTCTTGAGCCAGGTCAATCCTGCCTCTATCTGCTCTGAGTATGTGTTGTTCTGGTAATCGCCCCTACTGAATTCAGAAAGTGCCCATATGACCCACGCCGTGCTGACCGGATCAGACCAGCCGCCATCAGAAGTCTGGGAGTCGAGGATGACGTGTGGGATGGAATCAACATCAGCTACGACGACTTCCTGGTCCCACTTGAGGATCTCATCGTCTTCCTCATATTCGCTCATCACGACCAGCTCAGAGCATGTCGAATCATTGAGCTCATAGGAAGAGATGAAACAGTCATCCTTCCATGGATAGGCATCAAGCTCGATGAGATTTGTCGGGTCGGCCTTGCAGTATACTGAATTGAACACGCGCTCTGCTCCCTCTATGCACGAATAAAAGACCAATGCCTCATCAGTGACATACTCAGGCCGGAAATCGACAGTCTCGCGCTCAGAGGATTCCGGGCGCACGAAATAGATGCCATCAGGAGGCATATCGGCAGAGACAGAAACGGAAAGGAGGGCCGCGAGCAGAGTTGATACTAGAGTAAGCAACATACCTGTAAATACGATTCGCCTCCCTTTCACCAACACTCACCGGGTTATACATACTACACAGTATGGAACTTTAAAAAAGTTACTATAGAGGATTGACGCCAAGAAGGTATAAACGCAGCGGTCAACGCATCAGTTCCCGCAGGAATGCTCCGTCTGATCCGGGGATGTCTGAGAGATTGACAACAGCAGAGATGATCGCCGGCACCAGCATCGAGATGAAGATGACATCAACAAAAAAGCAAAGAGTGATGAGGTGGGACTGTTCCTTGATGCGCCCTTTGTGTGCCGCACGCCTGAGACGCCTCATCACAAGAGATCTGAAGATTGTATAGAGCACTGCAAAAAGGATCGAGATGCCTATATTGACCAGAGGACCTGCAAGCGTTATCCAGATGTTCTTTGCTGTGTCTCCCGGATCGCTGAACGTGGTATACCCTCTTGGATGGAGGTTGAAACGGAATTCTCCTTCGACAAGAAACATGTCATCAATATGGATGCGTGGCTCAAGACCATAGTGCTCAGCGACAGCAGCATGCCCCATCTCGTGAAGATAGACATTCATACCCATGCTCGCGAACCCTGAGAAGATGACAAGACTCAGGACTACACAGAAATATACCAGTCCACGGAGTATTCTCTTATCGAGCCCCATTTTCCACCCCACAGTAGTACTGATTGTTTTCTGTCTTTATAAACGTTTCTTTTTTGTAGTCACTTTTCCGTGGTTACATTGAGCAAGATTTAAAAATAGAGCATGCCTCCTCCACAACGGGGTTGGTACAATGAAAGAAATCATCATAGCACCGCTTGTACTGTCGGTCATCATCGGACTTGCTTTCGAGCTGGTAGAGACAGCAGAATCAGCGTCAGATAAGGTGCTGGCCTACACACAGGACATGGAGAATGCACTTGACTGCGCTTTTGCAGGCGTACCTATAGAGGTCTGCTCGCCTGGCCTCGCACAGACATCGTTCAAAGAAGACCTGCAAGAACTGAACAGGACCAATCAAGAGCTTATCGAGCTCACAGAAGACGAACTCAAAGCATACCTCGAAGACGGCTCCTAAAGATTCTCACCAGCCTTATTTCTGCTCATCTGCGAAGACCCACTCCTGAAAAGCTCTGCACGGCCTGTGCCCCGCCTGACGCATATTTCTCGCGGACGTGGGCATTCTGCGTCTCCTCGACGACTTTTTTGAAGAGAGGCATCTTGATCGGTGTAGCGAAGCGGGCAAAATTGCTCGTGATGATCGCCTCTCCCTTGTCAAGCGATGCGATAGCCCGCGAATCGCTGCTCAGGTCCTGAGCAGCCGAGTCTATGATAGACTGGCGTTCTGTGTTCATCTCTATACCTAGTATGATTTTCGTGTTCATGTTTGCAAGGATATCACGGGGTATGAGCGAAGGGAGCTGTGTTATCGCAAAGAGGCCTATCTTGAATTTCCTGCCTTCCCTGGCGATAGAAGAGAAGACATTTGGACCTTTCTCAAGAACATCCTTTCCCAGAACGCGAGGCGCTTCCTCCAAGACGATGGATATCGATGGTTTTGAATCAAGGGTTCCTTCGATCTTGTGCTTCTTGTATTCCGTGAATATCTCTGAGGCGATCATGTTTCCTATGAGGAGCTCGACATCATTTGAGAAATGGGATGTGTCGACGACGACAATGCTTGACCCCTGGAGCTTTTTGCAGATATCGTGGATGGTGCTCTCTCCGCTATGAGTGTCAAAGACGCCGTTGCAGTAGATAGTACCGTTCACATGATCGATATTGAGGAGATTCATGAGCCGGCGGCGCAGGACGTTGAGTGTAGCTTCATTGAACTCCACATTGAGCTCCCTTTCAAGGATAATGGATATAATCCAGTCCGTCTTGTATTTCCTGTAATATGCCTGTGCAGCCTGGCGCTGGGGATCTGAGAGATTGATGAACGAGAAATGACCTGGCCTAAGCGATTTCAGGTTTATCTTCAGCGATGATGCTCCCGGCGGCGGATTGACCGGCGTGAAATAAGATATGTTTTCCTTCTTCGGATGATCCTTGAGGCCAATATCTGATCTGCCGTAGTATTCATCATGCGGATCGAGGACAAGAACGCCGGCAAAAGATTGCCCGACAAGATTCCAGAGGATGCAGGACGTGAGATTCGATTTTCCTCTTCCGGTAGTCGCCGCGACAAGGATGTGGTGGGAGAGAACATCCGCACCCTTCAGGTGCAGCTGCATGCCAAGGGTCGCAGAGCCTGAACGAAGATCGCCAAGGAAGAGAGGATCCTTGGGCCTTTCCAAAAACACCAGATCATCCCGAGTGACTGAGCAGACTTCTGAAAAGAAGGAGGGGAGCTGCTTGCACACGAAAGCCTCATGGCCCCTGATGACAAGAAGGGCTTTTGCGACAGCGATCTTATAGTTCCTGAGCTCAGGTTCCATAAAATGGAACTCTTCATCCTCCTCAAGCTTCAGGCCCGCGATAAGCTCAAGATTCTGTTGGGAGATCTGTGAGCCGTAAGCAAGATCATAGACCTGAAGGAGTATCCTGTCGTCTCCGCTTGCCGCGACCAAGAGCTCTCCAAGCTCTATGTCAGCATCTGATCTCTGGCGTATGAGGATCTTGGCGTAATCACCTGCGATGACCTGTCCTTTTATCGTGCCGCTCACAGAGTGCGAAACACACGGCGGCTTTTAAAGATTATTGTGGACGACAACGGATTT
>JBMCSP010000114.1:0-3320 GCA_048624455.1 Nanobdellota archaeon | reverse complement strand
GAGATGATCATAGAGCCCGGGCATGCTGCTCATGGGAATGTCACGTTCTCTCTTCCGTTGAAAGGCATAAGCAAAGTAGGGAAAGAGCGTCTGATCATTGCAGCAGATGGGAAGCAGATCACTGACGTCGATTATATAGATGCAGACAACAATGGTATTATCGACGCTGTCTCCTGGAACGCACCTCTTGCGGATCAATTCAGGATCAAAGCTCTGGTAGACCATCCGTTCTTCATCCTCGACACACAGGAGAGCGCGATTGTCGGTGAAGAGGTTGAGTTCACCGTCTCTTACAAAAATGCCAACCTGGAGCTTGCAGACGCACATCGACGGGATATGTGCAGCATGGTCATAGCAAATGAGACGCTGCCGATGACTCCTGTGGCTTCATCGCACCGTTATGTTCTCATCCATGAATTCAAGCATCCAGGAGAACAGCGATACAAGACGTTCTGCGGCGATGCTGCTATTGAGGAGAATATCACCATCAGAAAAGATCCAGGGCGTCCTGTCTCTGCAAGCACCATCGAGATCGCAAAAGGCAGGAACGAAACTCTTGTCCTCACCTCATCATCACCTACACATTACCGTAAAGATGGCAACTGGAAGCAGATAAGCGGACGCTTCAGGCCATCGCTTCGGGACCAGGCAGATCTTGATTCCCTTGAGTATATCAGCGAAGGTGCATATACAGCGACCCTGCGGGACTATGCGCACGCTTATCCTGTGTCATATGCGAAGGATGGATACAGCATCAACACCAGTGTCTTGGCCATCGGCCTGTACAACGAATCAAGCGGCCTCTTCATCCCGCTCAAGCATGTCAGGAATGTGACCGCTGAGCGTTCTCCAGAGAACGCGATACGCTATCAGGGAGTTTTTGGTAATGGGACTGCACTTGTCTATACCTCTCTCAAAGGAGAGCTCAAGCAGGAGCTTATCATCGATCCGATGTCTGATATTTTAAGTCTTGAAGAGAGTTTCTCTGGCAATCTGCTTGTAGCTACCCGATCACGGTTGAGACTCGGTGGACTCATCCTGGATGAGCAGCAGACGAGCGGCCAGATGCTTTTGCGCACACCGTCTTTTGAGGATCCGGGAATCTATATAGCTCCTGATGTTTATCATGCGCTCGATGTACGTGATTATATGCGCCGCATCGTTGCAGAAGAACAGGACGGGACGATCATCTATTCTGGGATTCCTCTCTCGACATTCAGGAAACTGCATGGCACCATTGTCTTTGATCCCACCTTCAGCATCGTTTCTACGGGACGGGACGCTATGAGCGTCAACAATGAGATCAGGACAGATTATTATCATCCTTCATCACCTTATCTCTTCTTTGGGCAGCATTCTGGCGAGATATACCAAACAGGTCTTCAGTTTACGCTCGATGTGCCCAAAGGTGCGACGATAACTGAAGCATCATTGACGCTGGTAGGCGGGAAGAACCAGACAGGCGGCCACTTCACCACGAAAATCTCTGTGGAGAACACTTCCGATGCTGTCGTCTATTCTGATGGTATAGGAAACATCTCTGAACGCACATATGGTCCTTCCCGGTCATGGGATGTTGGTCTGTGGAGCAATGGTACCGCTTACACGACACCTGATCTCAGCAGCCTGGTCCAGCATATCATCGACTTGTCGTCATGGGCCTCAGGAAACCAGATAGCATTCATGCTTGATCAAGGAAATGCTAGCGGAAGCTTCAGGAGCCTCCATGATTATTCCACCCCCGGAAGCTACAATGCTCTGTTGACTGTCTCCTATATCGCTGAAGAATCCGATCCTCAGATCGATCTCTTCACTCCAGAGAACGCTTCAGCCCAATCGTCGGGCACCCAGAATATCAGTTTCATCCCAGCCGATCATGAAGGGCTTGACACATGCACGTTGCTTGGTAATTTTTCCGGATCGTGGGGCGAGAACGAATCGATGACCGAGATAGAGAATGGATCTGTGAACCGTTTTTCACCTCTCACACTTGATGATGGCATATACAGCTGGAATGTCAGGTGCAACGATACGATGAACAACACCGCTTCTGCGGCAGCGAACTACACGTTCACTATAGACAGCACGCCAGGATCACTAGTGCTCCATGATCCTGTGAACAGTACCGTATCAGCATTGTCAACAGCATTCAATTTCTCTGCAAGCGATGCGACAAACACCACCTGTAATCTGACGTACGTAGGCAACGAAAGCGAAACTATAACAAACATATCTGGCGGTCCGGAGACTATTGTTCTTGTAGAGAACCTCACTGTCGGCACCTATTCATGGAATGTCTCCTGCGCTGACGATGCAGGGAATGCATTTTCATCTGATACCGCCGCATTCAACGTCTCAAGAGATGCAAAACTTATTGTCTCCAGCGATCATGACGCTTCAGCAGACTATATGATATTTGAACCGATAACGTTCTTTGCGGAGTTTAAGGATCATGGCAACGATCTGATATCTGATGCATCATGTACTATCAGGTTCAATGATACGGTAGATGGAACAATGTCCTCATACCCTCATACGTATACTAGAGAATTCTCTCATCCATTCAATTACACATACAACATATCCTGCAAGCACCCGCTCTATGATCCTCTCAGCAACGAGAGCAGCCTCTATGTCTATCCTGTGGTCAATGCCTCAATTTCCAAGAACATGACAGCGGCAGAAGGAAATTTCCTGATAAGGATACACTACCGAAACCTTATGAATATCTCTTCCTATGTGAAAGTCAATGATTTCATCGACAGCGCCTTCGTCGCGTCTTTTGAAGAGCTTCCTGATGAGCAAAGAGATGTCTCTGGCGGTTTTACAGGCGCTGCCTACACCTGGATATTCTTCCTGGAAGGCAACGGTTCAGGATCGCTGAATTATACTGTTGCTCCGGATAAAGGCTCCTACTTCCCATCGAGACTCAGCATTGTGGGCTCTGCTGGAGAGCAATGACATCCCCATAGATTTATTAAGGATTGCTCTTCATTTTAATGGATGAAGCATGATCTTAAGGTCACGATTCTGCTGGTCCTCTTTTTCCTGGCAGCGCAGTATGTAGGACTGTTCATCACCAGCCAGTATGTCAAGGTCGAGCAGATCGTCGATGTTGACGGCAACAAGTCGTACAATGTGACCGAGGTAAAAGATCTTCCTCTGAGCATGGAGCGTATGGATGTCTCTGGATTCGGGCTTATCCTCTATCTCTCGCTGGGAATACTTATCGGGACTGCGATCGTGCTGATACTGGTGAAGTTCAGAAAGCCCACGGTATGGAAAGTATGGTATTTTATCTCATTGGTCTTCGTCATCAC
>JBMCSP010000113.1:0-3327 GCA_048624455.1 Nanobdellota archaeon | reverse complement strand
AGCGCGAGGCGGCATCGTCGATACGAACGCATTGCTCTACGCTCTTGAGAAAGGCATCATCTCAAACGCTGGTCTTGACGTGATTGAAGGGGAAGAGCTTCTCCTGCACAGGAGCGATGAGGATCATGATATCAAGAGCGGTGAGGTTCTTGAGATCATCGAGCGGAACCAGAAGATCCTCAAGCGAGACAATGTCATCTTCACGCCGCACAACGCGTTCAACAGCAAAGAAGCACTCTATAGAATCCTTGACAAGACTATAGAGAATATCACTGATCGCGAGAAATCTGACTGCGTCGTCTGCGCCGACAAGGACAAAAGAAAGAAGGGGGAAAAGAAAACCGATCCAAAAAAGAGAGCGGCAAAGAAAAAGGTGCCCCATAAGAAGAAATAGGTCGCTGGGCAGACCATACAACCCATTCTAGAGAATATTTATTAACGATCCCGGACTTCCCCAAGGTTATGATGACACATGGTGATTCTTCTCAGGATATCGACATCGACGCGGTCATGTCCATCCTTTCAAAGGAGGTACCAAAGTACGATGTGCCTGTCGTCGACCTTATCAAGATACAGACGAACGACCCCTTCAGGATACTTCTAGCGACCATACTTTCATCGAGGACAAAAGACTCCACGACCGCTCAGGCAGCTGCCAGGCTTTTTGAGAAGGTCAAGACATTCAAAGACCTAGAGACGATCAGCGATGATGAGCTGGAGAAGGCGATATTTCCTGTAGGATTCTACAAGACAAAAGTGAAGAATCTCAAGAAGCTTCCCACCGTCATTGATGAGGAATTCGACGGCAGGATACCAAAGACCGTCGATGAACTTGTGAAACTTCCCGGCGTGGGGAGAAAGACAGCGAATCTGGTCTCAGCTGTCGCATTCGAAGAAGATGCCATATGCGTCGATACGCACGTTCACAGGATCACAAATCGCCTCGGCTATGTCGATACGAAAACTCCTCTTGAAACAGAGATGGCTCTCAGGGAGAAGCTGCCAAGAGAACACTGGCAGAAGATCAACAACCTTCTCGTCGCTTTCGGCCAGAATCTCTGCACACCGATATCGCCATACTGCAGCAAGTGCCCGGTACGCCAGCACTGCAAGAGGACAGGTGTGACAAACAGCAGATGAGGGGGCAGGATGAAAAAGGAGATGCTTTTTGACAGGATCAATGACCTTTCAAGAGACGAGAAGATCAGATCGCTTGTAGACAAGCGGCTGGAGGAATTCTCAGGATTCTCAGATCAGCCCGGACCGGCCTGGTTCTCAGAACTCTGCTTTTGCCTCCTGACGGCGAACGCCAAATCACGCACAGCCCTCGCGATACAGCAGGAACTCGGACACGATGGCTTCCTAAACCATGAACCTGAAGAGATAACACAGATCATAAAGAAAAACAAGCATCGGTTCCACAACATCAAGACAAGCTACATCATAGCTGCACGGGAGCATAGCCTCATCAAGGATACCATACGGCCGCTTGCCGAAAAATCGCAAGAGGAAGCGCGTGAGTGGCTGGTGAAGAACATAACCGGCTATGGTTACAAGGAAGCATCCCATTTTCTCAGGAATGTCGGGTTTTTCGATCTGGCCATCCTTGACCGCCATATACTCAATCTTATGGTTGAGTACGGTTTTCTCAGAGAGAAACCGCAATCGCTGAACAGGACACGCTATCGCGTGATAGAAGACGTTTTCAGGAAGATGGCAGAAAAGATGAACATGTCATGCGCAGAACTTGATTTCTACATGTGGTATATTAAGGCCGGCGGCATACTCAAATAAGCAGGAAAAAAGCTGGTTCAGAGCGGTTTGTCGACCCGGACTCCATCCTGGCGGACGATCTTGCCGGGAGCGCCGACAACAGTACAGCGTGGAGGGATGTCCTTGTTCACGACGACAGTCTCAGCACCGATCTTTGCGTGGTGTCCTATCTTTATAGGACCAAGGAGAGTTGCCCCAGCACCTATATAGACATTGTCGCCGACTGTCGGATGACGTTTTCCGTGATCTTTTCCCGTCCCGCCGAGCGTGACGCCGTGGAACAGGACGCAATTCCTGCCGATCTCAGCGGTCTCTCCGATGACAACACCCATCCCATGATCGATGAAGAACCCTCTTCTGATCTGCGCACCGGGATGGATCTCGATCCCGGTAAAGAAACGCATGATCTGGGAGATGAGTCTCGCGATGAATTTGAGACGGATACGATAGAGCGGATAGGAGATGTAGCGATGCACGATGATCGCATGAAGTCCCGGGTAGAGGATGGGCTCAAACCCGCGTGCCGCAGGATCATTCTTATAGACTGCCTTGATATCTTCAAACATGGAAAAGAGTATGCAGATCTCCTTAAAAAGATTCATCTCCTGTAGAGAACAAGAACACCGCCGACCTGCTGGATGACCTTGGAATGCGTCTTTCTCGCTATCTCATCGCCGATCGTCCGCCGATCATACATATCTAGGAATGCAGGAAGAAATTTGAGCTTGATGAGGCGTCTCTTCTTCAGATGGACGGATATCTCTTCATAGACACCATCCGTCAATCCGTTCTTTCCCAGACGCAGGATAGGATCGAGACGCTTCGCTATCTCGCGGAGCTCTTTTTCAGATTTATTGCGGTAATTCTCCTGCATAAAGAAAAAAAACACGGTTTCATTTAAAAAACGTAGTGTTCAAACCCGATAGAACGATCATTTTCCTATCCGGCATCCGCCGGGGGGAAGCATCCGTGAGATCTCATCGATCTCACCGCCAAGCTTCTTCTTGATCTCTTTAGCGGTCTGGGATGTCTTCATGGTTCCCTGGAGTATCGTCAGATACTTCTTCTCAAGCCCGCTTTGCTTCTCCTCAGGAAACGTCCGTGAAAGAAGGGATCTGATCGCATTGAGCGGTCCTGCGTATACCCGATCATCGATGACGGTGATCGCCATCTTCAGGACTGCATGAAGGTAATTCGTCTTCCCTTTGATCATGAACGATCCTTTCGAGAGATACTCGCCTGATTGAGCCTCTTTCGTGACCTGATCAGGATTGACGTAGAAGACCTCTATGGATCCTATGCCTGCCTTCCATGCCTTGCTGAAGCATGCGAGGAATTCCGCGGTCTCTTCCTTCTCTATATCGTCTATCGGATTGCCCTCTGATTTGATGACCATGAACGGGCTTCCCGCCATATCAGTATGAAAGACAAGATCATGGGGTTCAGTATGCTTCTTGATGATCATCTCGTTTGTCGTGGCATCCTTTCCACCGATGACCAGCTTCTGCTTTGATGTGAAGAACCAGCGGAATTTCTCAAACCACTCTTTCTTGC
>JBMCSP010000112.1:0-3421 GCA_048624455.1 Nanobdellota archaeon | reverse complement strand
TGATCCTGATGTCGTGACCCTTGACATCGAGCTTCCTGATATCAACGGGATCGATCTTTTGAAGAAGATAAAGAAAGAATCGTCTGCACAGGTCATCATCGTCACGTCGCACGGAGAGGATAAGTCTTCGATGACGTTTGAGGCGATGCAGGCAGGTGCTGTGGATTTCATACTCAAGCCGACGCAGGAGACCATGCAGGGCTTTACCGAGCAGATCACCCGCAAAGCCAAAGCTGCAGCATCGGCACAGCTCCAGTCGTTCAAGCCGAAGAAACCAGTTTCACGGCATCGGTTTTCCCCGTCGCGAAAGAAGATCATCGTCATCGCTTCATCGACCGGAGGTCCCCAGACTCTTGAGGCTTTGCTGGTGCAGCTGCCCAAGAATATCCCAGCAGGTATCCTGATCGTGCAGCATATGCCTGAAGGATTCACCGGGCCTTTCGCCCAGAGGCTGGACAAGGCGTGCTCGATCACGGTGAGAGAGGCGAAAGAAGGCGATGATATCGAGGATGGTACTGCGCTCATCGCTCCCGGCGGCTCGCATATGGAACTGAAGTCGATCAATCCGCTTGACCAAGGGACGATACATCTGACAAGAGATCCTCCTGAACTGGGGGTGCGGCCATGCGCCAACAAGCTTTTCCGCTCTGTGGCGAACGTGTTCGAAGAGAATACGATCGGCGTTGTCTTGACAGGTATGGGAAGCGATGGCACTGAAGGATCACGAGAGATCAAAAGACATCAAGGAACAGTCATTGCGCAGTCTGAGGAGACATGCATCATCTTCGGCATGCCAAAGGAAGTGATCAAAGCAGAACTCGCCGATGAAGTGCTCCCTCTCAACAAGATACCACAAGCGCTCGTGCAGCTGCTGGATATATGAACGAAAGGACGCAATAAGAAATCGAGACGTGATATTATGGACGACATGCAAAGCTACAAGGAGACATTCATCTCAGAGGCAAGAGACCACCTTGATACACTGAATGAAGGCCTGCTTGAACTTGAGAAAGGGACAGATGATGATACAGTCAACCGTCTTTTCCGTGCGTTCCATACGCTCAAGGGAAACTCTGCAGCCATGGGTTTCATGAATTTCTCAGAGCTTGCGCATTCTTTGGAAGACGTTCTTGGGAAGATACGCGAGAAAGAGCTCAAGATCGATCAGCGGATAACCGACCTCCTCTTCGAGGGCTGCGATATCCTTGAAGAAGGACTTGAGACGATATCTGAGAAGAACGCCGATGAGATAGATATCATAGGGGTGGTGACTGAACTCAAAGACATCATGGGCATTACAGACGAGATGGTGGAAGTCACGATCCCTAAGACTGCCGAGCTCTCGAAAGATGAAGAGAAAGAACTCAAGAAACTCAAGAAACAGAAGATGGAGCCGCATAGGATCATCGTCGTCTTCGACCGGAAGAACCCGTTGAAAGGCGCAACAGCCCTTCTCCTTCTCAGGGATCTGTCCAACGATCATGAGCTGATCAAGACGACGCCGTCGATGAATGATATCAAGGCAGGAAAATTTGATGTCGAGCTTGAATTTGTCGTGGCATCAAAGACAAAGAAGGAGGATCTAGAGAAGACAGTCACCGCTGTCTCAGACATAACGCATGTCTTTGTCCTCGGCCTCGACGAAGCATATGAACGACCTCCTGATGCTGCTCCTCCGACGCAGGAAGAAAAAGAACGGCAGAAAGCGGCCATCGCCAACAAGCACACGAGCTCAGTCGTCAAGGAGATCAGAAGCGTCAAGGTGGAGATGACAAAACTTGACATCCTTATGAACCTTGTCGGTGAACTTCTCATCAATAATATCCAGCTCCAGGAGATCAATCGCAAGCACAACATCACTGAGCTGAAGACGCTTCTCTCTAATATGAACCGCTTATCCGAAGATCTCCAGGACGAGGTTATGCAGATAAGGATGGTGCCGATAGGAAACATCTTCAACCGGTTCCCAAGGATGGTCAGGGATCTTGCGAACAAAGAAAAGAAGAAGGTCAATTTCACGATTGAGGGACAGGAGATCGAGTTCGACAGGACTGTCCTTGATGAGATCGGCGATCCGCTCGTCCATCTCCTGCGCAATGCTGTCGACCATGGCATAGAGAGTCCTGGTGAACGGACCGATGCAGGCAAGCCCGAGGAAGGAGCTATCAAGCTCATCGCTCGCAGGGAGAAGAACTATGCTGCTATCGAAGTCGATGACGATGGCTACGGGATCGACCCAGAAAAAGTCAAGGAAAGCTGCATCAAGAAAGGTATCATAACTGCAGAGGATGGAGCACGAATGTCAAAGAACGAGCTCCAGAAACTGATCTTTCGGGCAGGAGCGAGCACAAACAAGGAAGTCACTGATGTCTCCGGCCGTGGAGTTGGCATGGATGTTGTCGACAGCAAGATGAAAGAGCTTGGCGGCACGATCGAGCTCAGATCAGAGGTCGGCAAAGGCACAAGGATAATCATGAGGCTTCCTCTGACGGTCGCTATCGTCAATTCCCTCCTTGTCGGCGTGCATGATGACACATATGTCATTCCACTGACAAGTGTCGATGAGACGGTTGACGTCATGAAGGATCAGCTCAAGACAATCCACGGCCATGAAGTTTTTGTCCTCAGGATGCGAGAGGTTCCTCTGATCTGGCTGCACAGGAAATTCGGCTATCCAGATACGGCTGACAGGAGCAAGTTCACGGTCGTCATCGTCAAGCTCAGGGGAGAACGTGTCGGCCTGGTCGTCGACAGCATCATCTCCCAGCAGCAAGTGCTCATCAAGGGTCTGCAGAGTATGGTCAGAGGGACAAAAGGCATCTCAGGAGCGACGATACTTGGTGATGGGAACGTAGCCCTGATACTCGACATAAACTCCTTGTTTGACCGATGACTGAAGAGCGATATAGCGATCATACGTAAGAGCACGATGCTCTTTTTGATAGGTGAATCATATGAAACTGACAGAACAAGAAAAGAAAGTGCTAGGTGATATCTGCATGTCTTCGTCCCAGAATGCAGGCAATGCGCTCAAGACAATGATCAACAAAGCAGTCAATGTTGAATTTCTTAATATGGACCTTCGCACTGAATCGATCGAGAAGATGAGCAAGAATGCGCTGATGGGCATCGCTGATCTCTCTGGTGACTTGGGCGGAACGATGGTCGTAAGCTATTCGACAGAAGAAGGCCTCAAGCTTGTCGATCTCATGATGATGCAGCCGGTCAATACGCTGCAGGCTATAACGGAGGATGCCAGATCTGCTTTCACAGAGTTCATCAATATCATAGGTGGTGCTTTCCTGAACTCGATGGCCGAGCGCCTCAATTTCAGATTGGCGCCGAATCCGCCCCAGTATATCGGGACCGTCGATGACCTACGGGCGGATATCGCTTTACGCATATCTGATCATGCTGATGA
>JBMCSP010000111.1:0-3421 GCA_048624455.1 Nanobdellota archaeon | reverse complement strand
TTCGGGGTACATGCGCGCAGCTCCCGGCATCGGCCTCATGAAGCTCGTCGTGCCATCGGGATTCGTCTTCCTCACTTCCTGAGGTATCCCTTTGAGAGCGTGGTTGAAGCGCATGGACACTGCATCAAGAGCTCGCACGACCTTGTCCTTGGGTCCAACAACCATCACAAATGCATCGTTCTTGGCGCAGGATAGCTCTTTCCTGATTGCGGCAGCATCATTCTCTGAGAGTGAGTATGTCGAAAGGTTCTCATCGCTATGGATGAGACCCTTTAATCCCGAGGCTCGCTTTCCGTAATCGGAGAGCTCAGTGCCGAAGCGTCTTTGCGGCTGGACTTGTGTTCCGCAGAGACCTCTTCCGTTAGAAATCTTCAGGCCAAAGACAACATGGTCCTTCTTCAAGGCTTCGATGATGAATTTCGAGCGGCATCCTGCAAGCGTCTCAGATAAATCAGTCTGCTTCTTAGAGATGGAGATCTTTTCTTTCTTCATCCAGTCGCGTATCTCTAAAAGGTTCTGCTGCCGAAGAGCTTCCATCTCCACCCATGTCGGGATCATCCTAAGATCCTGAGCGCCTTTTATCTCGATACGGGCGCCGCCCGTTATGCTGACATTGAGATCCTGGCGTATCGTCCCAAGACCGCGCTTGACACCGCCTGTCGAGCGCAGGATCATGCCGAGCCGGGCAGCAACAGCTTTCGCCATTTCCGGTGACGTGATGTCAGGATCGGTGCCGATCTCGATGAGCGGTATGCCGAGCCGTGAAAGATTATAGGTGATCGTGTTCGCCACGTCATCGCGTTCGACAATCTTTGCAGAATCCTCTTCGATGGAGATAGTCGGTATGCCTACATTTCCAAAATCAGTCTTCAATGTTCCATGGCGGCCGACGAGAGCGGTCCGTTGGAACCCTGAAGTATTCGAGCCGTCAACGACAGTCTTTCGCATGACCTGCACCTCATCGACGATGCTGCACTCGAGCATGCTTGAGACCTGCAAGACGACACCGAGCGCAGCGGCATCCATGACGCGCGGAGGTTCTTCATCACACTCGATCGGCGATATGGAATCGCTGTATCCTTGGTAGAAGAAGGTCTTGTCTGCAAACTCTTCAAACGAGGCCGCTGCATCCACTTCGCCGGATTCTCCGATGACTGCCTTGAGCTTTCTGGCGATCATGAAATCTGGCTTGTCATCCCTGATGATCGACGGAGTCCGCATGAACAGCTTTCCGGTATCCAGCTGTTGGTGGATCTCGAGTCCGCATTTCAGTCCGAGCTTCTTGTAGTCCATCTTCTTTCCTCTTCTTCATTCAGTTCAGGAATGCCTCCGGATCCTGCTTGATGTTGATCTCTCCTGCGACGTTGCGTAGCATCCGTTCCCTGACAGATTCTCCTTTCTTCAGCGTCTTGAGAACCCATCCTAGCTTGACATAGGCCGTCTCGGGGAGCATATCCTCAGCATAGATGACATCCTGTCCGATAGAGAGTTCTCTTAGGCCGGCATAGACGAGAGGGTCAGTGCGTCCATAGAGGCACTGGCTTGTCATGACGACAGGGATCGTATGCTTTTTGCAGGATTCTATCTTCTTTAAAAGACTTTTTTTCCCCTCCAGCGCGACATGGCCCAAGGCAGTTCCTGCGATGACGATACCTTTGATCCCTTTACTTATGTGATAGTCGATGATGCCCGGATCCATGTTCGGGTGGAAATAGATGAACGCGATATTCTCCTCAAAACTGTTGACCAGCTTCAGATCATCCAGCTCATCCTCTTGGATGCGCGCAGAAAGGTCGTCGGTCAGCATGGTAATGTCAGCTGTCGGATAGGCAATCTTTGCTACAGGAGTGTCGTTGATGCTCCTGAATGCATCGCGTCTCAAGGAATGCATCTTGCGCACTTTTGTGCCTTTGTGAAGATAGCAGAAATCATCATTAGTCGTAGCATGCATGCAGACAAAGACTCCGGCTGCGTCCATCTCTGCCGCTGCCTTGACAGCACAGGTCAAGTTCATGAATGCATCTGAACTGCCTCTGTCGATCGATCGCTGAGCTGCCGTAAAGACGGCTGGTTTTCCAAGATTCTCTAGAAAGAATGAGAGCGCTGCGCTCGTATAATGGAGCGTATCAGTTCCTTGCGTGATGACAAAACCATCATATTTCTTGTAATTATCATAGACTTCTTTGGCGATCACTTTCCAGTCCGCAGGAAGGAAATCTTCGCTCATCTTGCCCAAGAGCTTTTTCGCATCCAGATTAGCTATCGATGCAAGCGAAGGCATCATCTCGACAAAATCTTCTGCTGTGTAATCAGCATAGACTCCACCGGTCTTATAATCTATCTTTGATGAAATTGTTCCGCCGCAGGAGATGATAAGAACATTCTTGAGTTTCGGATCATGCTCGAGAGCGATTGCTTTCTTCTTGTCCGATTCGTTTTTTTTGACGAGCTCGATCTTCTTGATACGCGCCTTGTCGATACCGATATTATAGCCATTCTTGAGCTTGAGCACGAGAATATCCTTGCCAGCACGCTTGTCAAGGAGCTGGGATCTCTGCAACAGAGTGCCTACTATAATCTCTTCCTTCGTATGAACCTTGACACTATCTCCCGGTTCTGCATTCCCCGACATGAGAAGAAAAAAAGGAGATTGTTATTTAAAGTTTGCTGATTGGCATTTCTTAGCCGAAATAGTTCTCTTTTTGCTTGAGCGCACGGCCACGAGCCATCTTATACTGCTCCTCAAATTTCTCATACATCTCGATGACATCTTTAGAGATGGATCCCTTGACCTTGTTCAGCGCTTTATCAAAGTGAGATCTCTCGACTTTGGCTGTCTTCATATCCTCACGTAGTGCAAGGATTGCAGCCTCACGGCAGATAAGCTCTATATCAGCACCGACATAGCCTTCGGTGAGATAGGAGAGATCCTCCAGCGAGATGTCATCGGAAAGAGGCATGCTTCGTGTATGGATCTTAAAGATCTCTTTTCGTGCCTCTTGGTCTGGAACATTCGCAAGGACCATCCTGTCAACACGCCCGGCACGAAGGATAGCAGGATCGATGACATCTGGCCTGTTTGTCGCTGCGATGACCACAACATCATTGAGCTCTTCCAGCCCATCCATCTCGGTAAGCAGCTGGTTGATTGCGCTCATACCCATATCCGTCTCTGACCTGTTCGCATCACGGTTTCCAGCGATCGCATCGATTTCATCGATAAAGATGATGCAGGGAGCGACCTGTTTGGCTTTGGCGAAGAGCTTCTTGACCAGTTGCGGCGTCTCGTTGACCCATTTGCTGAGCAGTTCAGGCCCCTTCACTGAGATGAAATTAGCATCGCTCTCATTGGCGACCGCCTTGGCCATGAGGGTTTTTCCCGTTCCGGGAGGTCCGTAGACAAGGACTCCGCGAGGAGGCC
>JBMCSP010000110.1:0-3426 GCA_048624455.1 Nanobdellota archaeon | reverse complement strand
ACGTCCGACGGCGTCTCTCCGCGAGGCATACCTGGCTACGGAAACGGCTTTGTCTGTCTTGACAGCGATGAGCACGATGAACGCGGCAATGTGACAGAGGACCATGATCTCCGGATACGGATGCAGGAGAAACGCATGAAGAAGCATGATCGCCTTCTCGAAGCCGTACTTGAACCAGAGATCATCGGCGACAGAGAGGACTATAATATTGCTGTGGTCAGCTGGGGATCTCCTTTCCCGACAGTGAAAGAGGCTGTTGAGATGGTCAAGGAAAAGACAGGACGCACAGACATCACACTCTTTGAGTATAAGCAGATCTTCCCGGTCCATCCAGAGACGGAAAGCTGGCTCAGGAAAGCTGAGAAGGTCATCGTCATCGAAGCGAACACAACAGGACAGTTCGCACGCCTTATCACCCAGGAAACGGGCATCAAGATTACCGAGAAGATCCTCAAGTTCAACGGACTGCAGTTCTCGATAGAAGAGCTGACGAACGACATCATCAAGAGGATATGAACAAGAAAAACACCGCCATCAAGCTGAGGCCATTGTGATAACTTATCCAAGGTGTCGCAGGGGGACGCCCCATCCGGGGAAACAATCTCTTGCGAAACACGACGGAATGCCGAAGAGGCGGTGAGATGAGTGAATAGAGAATGACACAGAACAGATTCGACATGGGACCGCAGGACATCGCCTGGTGTCCTGGATGCGGAGACTACGGCATCCTGCAGGTACTCAAGGATGCGCTCTTTGAACTCGGCTACCAGCCAGAAGGCGTCGCTTTCGTCTCAGGTATCGGGCAGGCCGCAAAGACGCCTCATTATATACGAGGGAACTTCTTCAACGGCCTCCATGGACGAGCACTTCCTCCAGCGACAGCTGTCTCGCTTTCCAATCCGAACATGAAAGTCATCGTGACAAGCGGAGACGGCGACATGTACGGTGAAGGCGGCAACCATTTCATCCATGCGATCAGAAGGAATCCAGATATCACTGTCTTTGTCTACAACAATATGATCTACGGCCTGACGAAAGGGCAGGCATCGCCGACAAGCCAGAAAGGCATGCAGACCCCCGTTCAGACAGACGGCGTGTTTTTGGAGCCGTTCAATCCGCTCTCAGTCGCGATCAGCCTTGATGCATCATTCGTCGCACGGGCAAGCATCGCAGATCCCGACCAGACAAAAGCGATCGTCAAGAAAGCGTTGCAGCACAAAGGATTCTCGCTTGTCGATATCTTTCAGCCATGCGTCTCATTCAACAAGCTCAACACATACGACTGGTTCAGGGAAAACACCTACTATCTTGAGGACCACGATCCAAAAGACCGCATGAAAGCCATAGAGAAAGCTTTCGAGACCGAAAAGATGCCGCTCGGCGTATTTTATATCCACGAGAAACCGACGCTCAACGAGTTCATCTACCAGAAGCACAATATCGCAGGGGCACTCTATACCCATGAGCTTGATAGGACGAAACTTGATGAACTGATCAGTAGCAAGAAGCACAAGGAATCAGAGGCTGATGCATCTCAAGAACAGCCTCAGCAGCATGAACAACCTGCAGCAGCATCACAGGCATCACCCGCCCCAGAAGAACAGTCACGGTCCCGATCATCACAGCAGACCTACAGGGTCCAGATAAAAGAGGTATGGCAGGAGACTCCATCAGTCAAATCATTCGTCCTGAAAGTGCCCGATGAATACTCGTTCAAGGCAGGGCAGGACGTCATGGTCAGCTTCCCTGATGAACGAGAGATCAACAACAAGAAGAGAATACCGCTCAGCATCAGCAATCCTCCGACAGACGCAAACAAGGTCATCCTGACCGTCAGGAACATGGGCGGTTTCACCGCTGAGATCCATAAACTTGGACAAGGAGATGAGCTCATGATCACTGCACCTGTCGGGACAACATTCGCCTTCGATCAAGAGGCAAACAAGGATGACAACCTTGTCTTCCTCTCAGGAGGGACAGGCATAACGCCATTCATGAGCATCATACGCTTCATGCTTGCGAAAGGCATGAAGAACAAGGCCGTGCTTTTTGATGCGAACAGGACGCCTGAGGAGATCATCTTCAAAAAAGAGCTTGATACGATCGACGACGAGCAGGAACAGATAACAGTCCATCATGTCCTCTCTGACATGTGTCCACCTAGTGATGCTGCGGATGAAGGCTTCATCTGCCAAGAAGTCATCGACAAATACATAGGGGATGAAGAGAAGAAAAACTACAGATGGCTCATCTGCGGTCCGCCGCCGATGGTCGATGAGATGAAGAAGCTCGTCAAAGAGCTCGACATACCAGAGGAACACATTACGATAGAGGAGTGGCAGCTTCCCGGACAGGGAAAAGAGAAGCCGCACGAAGCAAGTGATGAGATGATGGAAGAGAGACCTCAAGAACGGCGAGAAGAACCTGCTTCTGATGATCAAAGCCAGAACAACCAGGAAAGCGGCGGAGGAGATGCGATACTTGCAAGCGATTCTGAAGAGGTCAAGCTTGCGCCCGGGCCTATCATGGAAGCAGCAGAGAAGCTCGGCGTGCCGTTCAGCTGCAGGCAGGGAATCTGCGGGACCTGTGAAGTCGATGTCGTCGAAGGCATGGAGAACCTTGAACCAAAGAACGAGAAAGAGAACAATATGAAACTTCCTGATGACGCACGTCTCTGCTGCCAGGCAAAGATAAAGAACGGCAAGGTCAAGATAGACTTTTGACCGTCCGACAGAAAAATAACATTGCGGTGATACCATGAAGATAGCATTCTTTGAGACAACACCTATAGAAAAGAGATACATCAAGAAGAACCTGAAAGGAGAGATCACTTTCTTCGACGAAAAACTGACTGAGGAGACAGTCAAGCTCGCAAAAGGCTTTGATATCGTCTCGGTCTTCATCTATTCACAGATCACAAAAAAGATGCTCAGCCAACTGCCGAAGCTCAAGATGATCGCCACACGATCGACAGGATTCGACCATATTGACATCACAAGCTGCAAGAAGAAGAACATCTGTGTCTGCACAGTACCTTCCTACGGAGAGAACACCGTAGCTGAGCACGCATTCGCACTTCTCATGTCCATCTCGCGAAATATCCACAGGTCTCACCTGAGAACGTTCAAGAGCGATTTTTCAAACGAAGGCCTGATCGGTTTCGATCTCAAAGGAAAGACGATCGGCATCGTCGGCGGCGGCCATATCGGCATGCATGTGGCGAACATGGCGCGCGGATTCCAGATGGATGTCCTTGTCTACGACATCAACCACAATGATTTCATGTCTGAGCTCATCGGCTTCCGCTACTCTTCGCTAGAGAACCTGCTGAAGTCATCAGATGTCATCACGCTCCATACGCCGTACAATGAGCACACCCATCATCTCATCAATATGGAGAATATCAAGCTCATGAAGAAAGGCACT
>JBMCSP010000109.1:0-3438 GCA_048624455.1 Nanobdellota archaeon | reverse complement strand
TCAGGCCGATCATCTTTCACATCAGCAACAACTGACTTGACGATCTGCAGCGTATCTCGATGGTCCTTATGGGGGTCCTCGCGCATGTGCGTAAAGATGATGGATGGCTTTTCCTTATGGATCGTATCAAGCAGTTTTTTGTGGATGCCATGTTCTTCTGCCTCTTTAAGGAAAGCACCTTCCTTAAGGCCAAAAAATTCGACGCCGCTGCCACCTATGATCGCATCAGCCTTATCCGCCTCTTTTTTGCGCATCTCACGTGTATGCTTGTGCTTCATCCATATCGGCGTAAGCTCACCGTATGACATGATGAAGGTGAGTATCTTTGCACCTTCTTGGGAAAATTTGGCAAGCGCTCCGCCAGGTCCGAGAATCTCGTCATCGGAGTGCGCACAGATGACCAGGATGCACTTATGCTCCAGGCGGGGTTCAGGCACATCTCCAGCGTTCGCTCTATCGTTTGTATCAGTCACATCAGACCCCTCGAATAGAACATCAAAACCAGAGGAATATATAAATCTTCCTGGACGAGAAAATAGTTCTATGCTTCCTGGAGATACTTGCGGAGCTCTGCAGAGATGACATTCTCCTCAAGAAGGGATTTGAGCTCTTTGAGATCGTTCTTGAGCTGAAGGTTCTCTTTTTCAAGCTCGACGATACGCCGATAGAGATCGGCATTGAAATCCTTCTGCTGGGAGGCGAAGCTGAAAAACTGGCCTTTAAGGCCCTGCATATCCTCCTTGACCTTCGCGAAGGATCTGATGACTCTTTCTTTGAATGCCATATCGGGTAGAATGACATTGAATTTATAAATGTTTGCAGAAGTTGTCACTTTGTAGTGGTTTACATACGCTCAGGAACGTCTATCCCTAAAAGACCTAGCCCAGAGACAAGGATATGTCGCAGGTTGCTTATCAGGAAAATCCTTTCCCTCTCCATACCGGTATTGACGATCTTTACGCTGTGGTAGTAGCTGTTGAAAGCCTGGCTGAGCTCCATAAGATAGTTCGCGACAAGGTTCGGCCGCATCTTCTCGGCCGCCTCATAGACGATATCTTCGTATCGGGCCATCTCCACGACAAGATCAAGTTCTGGCTCTTCCATGCGATCGAAATCGACCTTCTTGGGGATGCTTCCGCCGGCTTTCTCGATGATGCTTGCGATCCTGACAGCAGTATACTGGACATACGGCCCGGTCTCGCCTTCAAAAGAAAGAGACTCTTTAGGATTGTAGGTCATGTCTTTGACCGGATCCTGTTTGAGAAGGAAGAATTTCAGGCCCCCCATAGCGATCTGGTGCGCGCGCCTGGCAAGCTCTTTTTTGGTGATCTTGCTGTCCCGCTTCATGATCTCTTCAGCTGCAAGCTTCTCAAGCTCAACGATGAGATCATCAGCATCGACAACAGTCCCTTCACGGGACTTCATCTTTCCTTCCGGAAGATTGACCATGCCGTAGCTCAAGTGGAAGCACTTCTTTGCCTGTTCGTAGCCGAGCATGTCAAGGATCGTGAAGAGCTGCTGGAAATGCAGGTTCTGCTCGCTGCCCACGACATAGACCGAAGAGTCGAGGCCATAGTCCTCGATCTTCTTGATAGCAAGATAGATATCCTGAGTCATGTAGATAGTGGTGCCGTCTGATCTGACAAGGACTTTGTCGGGAAGCTTCTTGTCCTTCTCTTCGAGCGGAGCGACGACGGCACCGTCTTCTTTCTTGAAGATGCCATCCTCAAGGCCTTTCATGACGATATCCTTGCCTTTATCATAGATCTTTGACTCATAGTAGAACTTGTCGAAGGAGACGCCAAGCTTCTCATACGTCTCATTGAATCCTTCAAGGACCCATGTGTTCATGGTCTTCCAGAGCTTCATCGTCTCCTTTTCGCCGTCTTCCCATCTCTGCAGCATCTCGCTGACCATGCGCTTCATCTCATCGTCTTCATTCTTGCTGTACATGACGTAGAAATCACCGACAAGATGATCGCCTTTCTTCCCTTCTTTTTTCGGTGTGGTCTTTTTGCCCCAGAGCTTGTATGCAAGCATCGACTTGCAGATATGGATGCCCCGGTCATTGACAAGACAGGACTTCACGACCTTTCGGCCGGTGTAGGAAAGGAGCGATGAGACAGATTCACCAAGAAGCATGTTTCGTATATGGCCAAGATGCAGCGGCTTGTTGGTATTGGGCGAGCAGAACTCGACCATGACTTTCTGAGCATCTTTGCTCATTCTTGACGATCCTATGCACCGCTTCTCTTTTGCGATCTGATTAAGCATGTCACGGGCGAGCATGCGCTTGTCAAGGAAGAGATTAAGATAGGGTCCGGCCTGCTCAACCTTTTCGAACCCGTCGAGCGGATGCTTCTCAAGGATGTTCTGGATGTCCAGAGCTATAGCGAATGGGCTTTTCTTCTTCTCCTTCACGAACAGGAAGCAAGGGACTGCGAAATCACCGTGCTCCTTCTGCTTGGGAATCTCTATCTGGTCGACGGTGAGCCTATAGCCATGCTTGCTCAATGCAGAAGCGATCGCATCCTTATAATGGTCGAGTGCGGACATGAGTCTGTAAAATGGAGAGCATTATAAAAAGGTTATCATGGGTCGCTATAGGAAAAGAGTTTTATAGCAGAGGATCAATAAAAGAGATAATGAGAATAGGGATCCTTCTGGGAGGCGGTGCGACGCCGAAAGGAAAGCTGCCGCTTGATTCCAGGCGAAGAGCCGACAAGGCATACAAGCTGCTTGAAGACAAACTCATCGACAAGCTCATCCTTAGCGGAAAATATTCCCTGAAAAAGTGCAACAAGACAGAAGCGCAGCGCTACAAGGAATATCTCATCAGCAAGGGAGTGAAGCCAAACAAGCTCATCATGGAAGAGCAGGCACGAGAGACCATAGGGAACGCCATATACACCAAGCGGCTTCTCCGTAAGCTCCAGGCTGATCCTGCGATATACCTCATCACCAGCGGCTTCCATATGGATCGGGCGCAGGCAGTCTTTCAGCATGTCTACGGGCGAAAGCACCATTTCATCCCAATCACGAGCAGGACACCCATCCATCATCATTTCAGGATCGCACTCTGGGAACTTATCGCCCGGTATGCTGATGCGTTCATGCTCTCAGAAGGGACCTATGCCAAGCATAGGATGATAGAACAGAGAATTCTCAAGCATCTTCCGCAGTACAAGAACTGAACGATAGATGATGCTGCCATGTTAGCTTGACGCCGAACAGGAATCATGCATTTCTTGGATTTTTTTGCCGAACCTTTATAAATTCGTTTCCACTACTCTGCATCATGTCACTCATCGGTATGGGAAACGCATACAGCATGTCCGCACGGGACAAGCAGATGCGACAGATGCGAAAAGAACGACGAGACGAAGTGAGAAAGATAGCTGCTTCGGCCCAGATCTCATCAGTACAGGCTTTCGAGCT
>JBMCSP010000108.1:0-3448 GCA_048624455.1 Nanobdellota archaeon | reverse complement strand
CCCCTGGCCACGAGGCATTCACGACGCTCAGGAAACGGGGAGGCAATCTTGCAGATATCGCCGTCCTCGTCATCGATGTCAATGAAGGTCCAAAACCGCAGACGCTTGAGGCCATCGACATCCTCAAGACATACAAGACGCCGTTCATCATCGCGCTCAACAAGTCCGATCTCATCCCTGGCTGGAGAGCCGATACAAAAAAACCGCTCATCCAGCATGTCGAATCGCAGAACGAGAAGGTCAGAAACGAGCTTGATAAAAAACTCTATGAGATCGTCGGCATCCTTCATGAAAAATTTGAACTCCAGGCTGACAGATACGATCGTGTCAGTGACTATACAAAACAAGTTGCGATGATCCCATGCTCGGCCAAGACAGGGGAAGGGCTCCCCGAACTCATGATGCTTATCGCCGGCCTTGCCCAGAAATATCTCAACCAGTGCCTTGAATGCGACGCTGCAGGCTACGGCAAGGGAACGATCCTTGAGGTCAAAGAGCAGCAAGGTCTTGGCACGACGCTTGATGTCATCCTGTATGACGGAACGCTCAAGGTAAACGATACGATCGTTGTCGGTACCATCGACGAGCCGATCGTCGCAAAGATACGTGCACTGCTTCTTCCTGATCCCCTCGCTGAGATGCGCGACAAGAAGAGCAAGTTCAAGGGCATGAAGGAAGTCTTTGCTGCTACTGGAGTGAAGATCTCTGCACCGGGACTTGACAGCGCTATGGCAGGGATGCCTGTGCGTTCATGCAGCCCTGATAACGTTGACGATGTCACGGCAGAGATACAATCAGAGATCAAGGATGTCACTCTGGAGACCGATAAGGAAGGGGTCATTGTTAAGGCAGACACGCTGGGAAGTCTTGAAGCGATGATCAAGATCCTCAGAGACAATCAGATCAAGATACGAAAGGCAAGCATCGGCGAGATATCGAAAGCTGACCTTGTCGAAGCTGAATCGAACTACGAACGCGATCCTCTGACATCGGCAGTGCTTGGCTTCAATGTCAAGCAGCCAGGATTGCATATCCCTGAGAATGTTAAGGTTGTCACGAGCAACATCATCTATTCGATCCTTGATGAATATACTCAATGGGCAGCGCAGTCGACTGAGCGTGAAGAGCAGAAGCGGCTTGAGAGCCTTGTCAGGCCCTGCAAGATAGAGTACATGGTCAATCATACGTTCAGGCAGTCCAATCCGGCGATCATCGGTGTTGATGTTCTTGTCGGCGTCCTCAAGGTCGGCATGCCGCTCATCAACGAACGCGGCTTTGTCATAGGGACAGTCAAGAGCATCCAGCTCGAGAAGGATTCTGTGAAGCGCGTCGAGGCAGGCAAGCAAGTCGCTGTCGCGATCCACGGTGCCACTGTCGGACGCCAGATAAGTGAAGAAGACTTCTTCTTCTCCGATATCCCTGAAGACGATTTCAGAAGGCTCAAAGAGATGAAGCAGCTCCTCAAGGTTCCAGAGATCGAGGTCATGAAAGAGCTCGCACACCTCAAGCGCAAGGAGAATCCTGTCTGGGGCGTCTAGAGTTTCAAGAGAATGCTGCCTTTTTCGTCGATGATGAGTTCTTCTTTCTCCATCTTTTCAAGGATAGCATCAAATTTCTCATGAGGGAATGCCATCTTCAACGACGCATATGATTCTTTCTTCTCTTTGAGAAGATAGCGTAATATCTTTGCTCGGGTCTCTCGTGTCGATCCCCTAAATCTCGACTGCTTTTTCAGCGGCTTGATGCCGGTCTTTCGTGCTGTCAGGACAAGAGCTCCATAATCCATCAATGCATTGTGCCAGATCCTTGATTGCCCTTTCGGGATGTTTTCTTGCGCGATCAGTTCAAGCTCTTTTTGTGATATGCCTTCAGGAAGTCTTAGTTCATGGATATAGATGCGTCTGATGTTCGTGTCGAGGACCGGGACGTCTTTGTTGAAGGCAAATGCCAAGACTGCTCTTGCCGTATACGGGCCGACCCCAGGCAGTGCAGTAAGTCCTTTTTCAGTTTGAGGAAACCCATTCTTTGCGATGATCGCTGCTGCCTGCTGCAATCGCAGCGCTCTGCTGTTGTAGCCAAGCCCCATCCAGAGTTCCATGACATCGGTCTTTTCAGCATCAGCAAGCGCCTGCGTTGTCGGGAATACCTCAAGCCACTTGTTGTATTTCGGGATGACTCGATCGACCTGTGTCTGCTGAAGCATAGTCTCTGAGACAAGGATGCTGTATGGATCTGTCGTCTTGCGCCATGGCAGATCTCGGCCATGCTCTTCATACCAGGTAAGTATCATTTCCTGAAACGGTTCAGCCATGGATATGCAGAAAAGAGAGATGTTCAAAAAGGTTGTGCTGAGATCGAGAAGATATGTTTAAATACTTGACATGCAGGGTCATATATCATGTCGCTCAGCAGATCACTGGATGGAGCACGAAAGGCATTTCACAAGAAAGACGCTTATGCCTCGCGCAAGGCGCATGATGCAAATATGCGCAGCTCAGCTCCTGAGCAGCACAAGACTGCAGGCAATTATATCAAGAGCGCTGTCTACGGCGGGCTTGATGGCATCATCACGACATTTGCCGTTGTCGCAGGTGTTGCTGGTGCATCGCTCTCGTCAGGCGTCGTCCTCATCCTCGGTTTTGCCAATCTCATCGCAGACGGCATCTCGATGGCTGTCGGTGATTATCTCAGCACAAAAGCTGAGCAGGAATACCAGAAGCGCGAGAGAGAGCGCGAGGAGTGGGAATTTGACAATTATCCTGAAGGAGAACATAAGGAGATGGTCGAGCTCTTTGAGGATCGCGGACTGACGCATAAGGAATCAAAGCAAGTCATCGATATCATGGCACAGCACAGGAGAACATTCATCGATTTCATGATGGTCGAGGAGCTTGGTATCCTTGAGGATGATGAGAATCCCGTCAAGAATGCGCTCGTGACGTTGGGATCATTCCTTCTCTTCGGATTCGTACCGCTCATCACCTTTGTCTTCTCACCGCTTGTCCCCTTCTTCAGGAATCACTCTTTTCCTGTCGCTTCTGTCCTGACAGGTCTGACACTGTTCGGGCTTGGTGCGCTGAAGTTCAAGTTCACTTCCCGCGCTTGGTGGAAGCTCGGGCTTGAGATGCTTCTCGTCGGCGGTATTGCTGCAGCTGCTGCATTCGGTATAGGGCATCTGCTATCCGGTTTCGCATAAGTACCTTTCAAGGCTAACACATAGCATCTCATTTGCTGCAACACTCTCTAGAACAGTAAACTTTATAAGATATGCAATCTGTTGACTTTATACGCTTCAGAAGACGACATTGAGTTTTATGCGAAATCCTTGCCGCCTTTTTCTGAAAGATATTGGTATGGTGTCGTTATGGCAAATTATAAGATTGTAAAGTATTGCGGAATGTGCAAGAAGAGATTCGTCGTCCAGAAAGGGGAATCCAAGAGAATATAC
>JBMCSP010000107.1:0-3523 GCA_048624455.1 Nanobdellota archaeon | reverse complement strand
TGTAGTAGGTGTCGACATAGTATTGGTCGGTGAGGATGAAGACAGGGACCTGGTACTTATCGGCTACGTTGAATGCGTGCTGCGTGAGATAGAACCCGTCTTCAAGCGTTCCCGGCGCAAAGATGGCTCGGGGGAATTCTCCGTGGCCTGAGTAGAGCGCAAGATTGAGATCCTCCTGTCCTGTCCGTGTCGGAAGACCTGTTCCCGGACCCGGCCGTTGAGCGATATGAAGGACTATAGGGCTTTCCATGATACCTGCAAGACTCATGCCCTCTGACATCAGTGCAAGGCCGCCGCCCGATGTGGTGACGATGGCGCGTGCTCCTGCGAACCATGCGCCGATTCCCATGTTGATCGCAGAGATCTCATCTTCTGCCTGTTCAGAGACGATGTTGAACTCTTTCGCATGGCCTGAGAGGAAGACGAGTACACCAGTCGATGGGCTCATAGGATAGCTGCATATGAAATTGCAACCTCCTGCGATAGCACCCATGCCGACCGCATCAGTTCCCGAAAGAAAGATATGGTCCTTGACCCGCTCGCTCTTGGTGATCTCTACATGCAGTCCGTTGTCTGCAAGCTGCTGGCCCAGCTTGAATCCCTCCTCTGCTGCCTGAATATTCTGATCTATCGTCTTCTGTGTCTTCTTGGTGAATTTCTCCTTGAGATAATTATCAAGCTTTTCCTTGTTTGCGTTGAAGAGCGCAAGACAGAATGCGACAGCTACGGTGTTTGCATACAGTTTGCTTCCCGCTTTTCTTGCGATGTCTCCGAAAGGGATGTTAAGATATTTGTATCTGTCCGGAACGATCTCTTCGTTGCCGATGATGATCGTGTTTTCTGTAAGGCGTTTCTCCATGTGCTCGACAGCACCTTCATCGAGCGGGATAAAGATATCGACCTTGTCGCTGAAACCGCTGACCTGGCGCGAACTCACCCTTATCTCTGTAGAATTCGCTCCTCCTCTGACACGCGACATGTATTCTTTGGTCGTGAAAACGTTGTAGCCTTCAAGGATGAGAAGATGGGTGAGGACCTGCTGGATCGTCTGGATACCCTGCCCTGCTTTTCCGCAAAGGACGATGGTGATATCCTCTTTGAAGGTGAACGACCGTTCCAGCTTCGTTGAGATCTCTGATGAGCCTGTGCTTTGATGCTCCTCTGGTCGTTCAGGAGCGCCGGACTTTGAGGATTGCTGGTTGATGCTTGCCTGTTTTGGCTTCTCAAAGAAATTTTCATCTTTCTCCTCGCTTCCTTGTGCCTCAACTTTTTTCTGCTCATCTTCTTCAGTACTTTCCTTCTGCGGCTGCGGCGCTTCTTTGCTGGACTCATCGCTCTTATCGTTATCTTTAGGCTTCTTCTTCTGGTCGTACTGGTCAAGGTTGTCAAGATTTTCGTTCATCTCCTTGACCCGTGAAGAGAGTTCTGCAAGCTTTTGGTAGTGCTCATCACGCGGGAACCCTTCCACGACGACAGAACCTGCATATGCAGCATGTAGGTTGGATGTAAAATCACTGAGCTGCTTCTCTGCAGCAGAGCCCCAGCCGAACGAATTGATGAACCCGACGATCTTGATGTTTGGCCTGAATCCGTTGATGTTGAAAGCGAAATTTGCGATATGCGGATGGAGTCCTCCAAGGTAGGCAGGAGATGCCATGATCAATGTCGAGCAGTTGAGGAGCTCCTCGACGACCGCTCCTGGCTCTTCTTCAGTCAGATGGAACGTCTTCACCTCAAGACCATCTTTTTTGAGGTCCTGTTCAAGGTGCTTGACAATCTCTTCTGTCGATCCGTGCATTGAGACGTATGTGATGACAATTTTCTTGTCTACTCTATCGCTTGTCCAGTCCTTATAGAGATCAAGGATGATCTCCGGCGTGTCATAGATTGGTCCATGGCTTGGTGCGACGAACTTGAGCTCATACTCATCAAGCATCTTCAGGTGACCTGTGATGAGTTTTGCGAACGGCATCATGATCTCTGCATAATAGCGTTTTGCAGGCTCCTCGATCTGTTCCTTGTTCTTGACCCACATCTCATCATCGAACGCGAGATGAGCGCCAAGGAAATCGCAGGTGAACAGAATCTTGTCTTCCTGCAGATAGGTGAACATGGTCTCGGGCCAATGCACCCATGGTGCGTAGAGAAATTCAAGCGTCTTATCGCCGAGAGATAACGTCTCACGATCTTTGATGATCCTTAGTTTTTCTTTGTCGAGATTATGCTCATGAAGGAGAAGCTCTTCTGCCTTGTCGCTGCAGACAATCATCGCATCAGGAAAGTGCTCAAGGATGAACGGGATGCTTCCTGAATGGTCCTGCTCTGCATGATTTGAGATGATGTAGTCTATCTTCTCGACGCCCGCAGCCTTGATATTTGCAAGAAGCTCGTCTTTATGTCTTGGCTCGACCGTATCGATGAGAGCGGTCTTTTCTGATCCTTTGATGATATAAGAATTGTAGCTGGTGCCCTTCGGGAGCGGCATGAGCTCATCGAAAAGATTCAGTTCATGCTCCTGCACGCCGACAAGCACAACATTATCTACGATATCCCGTGCAGTGCCTGTGTTGCCACCCATGGTTGTTTTTCAGGGTCTGATGTATATAAGGTTTTTCATTAAGTGGTGTCGAAAACATGGAAGAAAAAAATCATCGATGAAAAACACAACAGATTATCGGTTGTGGATACTAGCAACACTTATACTTTCTTATGCTTTTTCGCCATGATGTAGCGTGAAGCTTCGATCAATGCAGTGCAGCCCTGACCAGCTGAGATAGCATACTGGTGCTCAGTCACATCCGCGCAGTCCCCTACGGCGAAGATGCCTTCTTTGTTTGTGTGCATGGCTTTGTCAACCTTGACGTAGCCGTAATCGTCGCGTTCGACGACGCCTTCCAGGAATTCGGTGTTCGGCATGCGTCCGACCTGCGCGAAGATGCCTTGGACATCAAGTGTTTTCTCATAGTTGTCCTGCCTGTACTTGAGACCGGTGACCATGGCCTCTCCCAAAACTTCAGTGGTTGGAGCATTGTAGATGATCTCGACTTTAGGGTGGTTTTTTGCCTGCTCTTGAAGATATTCGTGGCCCTTCATATGGTCCCCGCGGATGACAAGGTAGATCTTGTTTGCGATATCCTTGAGGAAGCCCACCGCCTCAAGCGCAGATGATCCGCTGCCTACGACAGCTACATCTCGTCCTGCAAAAAGCGGGCCGTCGCATATGGCGCAGTAAGTGAGACCTTTATTGAAGAAGCGGTCTTCTCCTTTGATATCGAGCTTGCGCGGACGAGCTCCTGTAGCGATAAGGATTGCCTGCGTCTCGTATGCACCTTTCTCGGTAAAGACCTTGTAGTGATCATCGATGATCTCGATCTTGGCGGCCGTCTCAGCCTTGACCTTGACGCCGTTGAATTTCATCTGCTCGCGCATGATACTTGAGAATTCGATACCTGTCGTCTTGACGATGCCCGGATAGTTAAGCACTTCTCCGCTCTCATTGTATTGTCCGCCGAACTCAGATCCG
>JBMCSP010000106.1:0-3536 GCA_048624455.1 Nanobdellota archaeon | reverse complement strand
GAACGATGCAGCCATCAAGCGATTCATCCTGCTTGCGCAAGAAGCAGGCTACAAGCAGATCGGTATAATCTCTCGGCCTCGCAACATTGTCGAGATCATGGGCTCAGAGATGATGTCAGTTCCTGTCTGGGACAAGAAAGGTCTGATAGATGAGAACTATAAGCGCTATCTTATCCTTGAGGCGAACCGGAAGCTCTCTGTCGCAAAAGCGCAACTGCAGGCGTTTGAGAATATTTTGAAGAACAATCTGTGATGGTGCTGGGATTCGTCAGAGATGATCTACAACTCTCCTTTCATCTTTAGGAACTCTTCTCTTGTTATAGAGCTGTTCTTTATCTGGCTGTCTATTATCTTCTTCTGCTGAGAGCTCCATTTCTTGTCGTCATAGGTCCGTACATATTCAGCCCAGATGTCGATAAATCGTAAGCGTTCTTTCTTGTTCTCTTCAATGCTTTGTTTCAGGTCATCACTCAACATTCAGCATCCCCTTGTATGATTCTATCTTTTCTTGTTTGAGGTGGTCTTTTGCCACTTCCCTAAGATGCCGTGCATCCTCGATATCCTTGTCTGATTGCAAGACTTCCTCTTTGAACGCTATCTGCAGTTCAAGATTTGATATGAATATGCCCTTACCGTTTATTTTCACCGGGATACGGATCCGTAATGTAGCTTCATCTATCTGCCTTTTCGGAAATTTCAGTTTCATGTTGGGTATGACTTCATCTGTCCGTGCAAACCTGATGGCTGTCTTTTCTTGCAGATAAGTGTACATATCATCTCCTTTGGCATTGAGGTATGTAAAACCGTTCTTTTCAAGATCATCTGCAAAAGCATCAAATTGGTTCTTATCCATCTTCTCAACGATGATATCGATATTTTCACTTCCTCTTGGACGTCCAAGGAGGATAGAGACATAACTGCTGATAAGAACATAGTTCTCCGTGTGTTTTTTCAGAATCTCTAGAAAGTCAAGAGTGAACTTGTCAAGCTCAGAGAGTTTCTTCTCTAAGGTGATGCCGTTTTCATCAAATTGCATGTGTTGGTGCCATCTAAAATATAAAAACCTGCTTGTCTAAATGGTCTGTTCTGGCATGTCCTGTGGCTTGTGAGAATATTCATAAGTTATGAAAAATTTTCAGAACAAATACAACGAGGTCTAAAGACTTCGTGCAAGATAGACTTCGTGCTTTGCAGGTTTTCCTGAGAAGGGGCATGCTTTGTCCGGCTTCTTGGCATCAAAGGGAATGACGAGCGTCTTTCCGGTCGTCTGGTCCTTGATGATATCCTCTGTCTCGATCGTGCCGTCATAGACGGTCTTGACAACCTTTCCTTTCTTGACGGCCTTGATGATCTCTTTCTTATCGTAGCTTTCGATAAGGTTATCGTCAAGGAAGGACTGTGCTTTTTTGAAGAGGGCATCATGCATGGCATCAAGCTCGTTTTTGATGGTCTCTGCAAGATCCTTGCGCTCGACGGACTTTTTCTCCAGCGTATCCCTGCGCATGAGCGTGAGCTTGCCCTCTGCCATCTCCTTCTCGCCGATCTCGATCCTTAATGGGATGCCGTTGAGCTCGTGCTCGTTGAATTTCCAGCCCGGTGAGTACTGCTCCCTGTCGTCGAGGATTGGGTTGAACTCGCCGAGTTCGCCGGCGATCGCTTTCGCATAGCTGGTGACATCCTTTCCGCCCTTCTTCTGGATAGGGACGATCGCAAGCTTGTTCTCGGCGATCCGTGGCGGGAGGACGAGTCCGTGGGAATCTGAGTGCATCATGATGGCGACGCCGATGGATCGGGTCGTGAAGCCCCAGGAATTTTGGTAGACGTACTTATCTTTCTGATCAGTGTCGGTGAATGTTATGTTGAATGCCTTTGCGAAATTCTGACCAAGGTGATGCGATGTGCAGCCTTGGATCGCTTTTCCTATCGGAAGGTAGACCTCGCAGCTCAGCGAGTAGTCAGCTCCAGCAAACTTCTCTTTCTCAGACTTCTTTCCGGTCATGCAAGGGATAGCGAGGAGTTCCTCATAAGTCTTCTTGTAAACATTGAGCAGGATATCCTTCGCTTCCGTATCAGCTTCCTTCTTCGTCGCGAATGCTGTGTGGCCTTCCTGCCAGTAGAACTCTCGTGATCTGAGGAACGGCATAGGATTCTTGAACTCCCAGCGGACGACCGAGCACCACTGGTTCAGCTTGAGCGGGAGATCGTTATGCGATCTGATCCACTTTGCATATGCAGGATACATGATCGTCTCTGATGTCGGTCTTATTGCCAATTTTTCGTTGAGTTCGGTATCCCCTGCCTTCGTGACCCAGGCCACTTCCGGCGAGAAGCCTTCGACGTGGTCCTGTTCTTTAAGAAGATATGATTCAGGGATGAAGAGCGGGAAAGATGCGTTCTTTACTTTCCTTTCTTTGATCAGCTTGTCCATGAAGTCATGGATCGTGTCCCAGATGAACTGGGATTTCGGCTTGAGGATATAACATCCCGAGACGTCGGTGTACTCGATGAGATTGCTTTTTGCGATGATCTCAGTGTACCATTCGTTGGGTTTTTCAAGCTTGTCGACCGTGATGCCGGCCTTGTTCTTCTTTCCCATGACGTCTCAAGAAGGAAGTGTTCTTTAAAAAGGTAACGACAACGCACTTTTGCTTTCTTGAGCAATAACCACTCGGCAGTGACACTACAAACAAAACATTTATATACTAGTTTTACCATAAATAGTATATAACAAGTTCATCGGGGATGACTATGGCACTAAACGATATCATTGAACGGGAAACGGATACTGATTCTATGACAGTTGATGATGTTCGCGATTATCTTGATTCTTATACTCCAAAGAAAAAGTCAAGCGCTCTAAAACGATCTCTTGTAGGTCTTTTAGGCGGAGCAGTCTTGATGTTTGGCAGTTGTGTCCAGAATGGTGCGGGCGGCGGCGGAGGCGGTTCTGTCAATACACCTCCTGAGATCAGCGCTTCCTATGATGCAGGAACTGTGACTGTCCGTGCAGATGATGTCGATGGCGTCATCGCTGAGATGTATCAGAACGGTTCTTCAATTCTCGCTCAGGATACGAATCCTGCTGCTGATGTGTTTGAAGCTGAATTTGATGGACTTGCTCCTGGCGACTATGAGTTTCGTGCTGTCGACGATGCAGGTGCTGCTGTAAGCGATGTTGTTACAGTACCTCAAACAGGTCCAGATCCGTATGAAAGCATCGATGCGACCATCGATCTGAGCGCTAGTTCAGTCCAGCACAACATGGATGCGGCAGCTGAGGTCTATGCTTCAGTCGATGTCACTGATGGTGGTTATGATACTGCTAAGTGGTTTGCTGACGGTCAGGAGATCGGAACATCGACTCATGGAAATGACTTTGGTATTGATGTCGACTGGGTCGGTGTAAAAGAGATCACTGCGGAATTTTATAACAGTCTGGACGAGAAGCTGGATACTGTCAGCGCTGGAAACCTGGAAGGGCTGAATACAGCACCTGATGATGTTGTAGTATATTTCAAAAATCCATTTGGAGGTTG
>JBMCSP010000105.1:0-3634 GCA_048624455.1 Nanobdellota archaeon | reverse complement strand
CATATCTGGGACGACTGGTGTAACACCTATGCGTTATCAAGATATTCCTTTAGCAATCTCAACGATCAAGAATTCACTGATGAAACTGCCCAAAGCGATTATAATGCTCTGGACAATGCTCTCAGCGATATCAGACCATCAGTAAGGATGCTCAAACGGCACAAGGCTTTAGAAGAAGAAATCAAAAATTATTTTGAAGCGGTCGAAGGAACAGGCGAACTCGCTCTTGTCAAGCCAGCAGATGACAATCTCAAAGAATTGTTGCGAAAATTCGGCCAGTATGTCATGTCCGATCTCGGTCCTGTCTATGGCTGGCAATGGAGACATTCTGGGGCTGAATATCAGATGGACGGATTGAAACCTGCACATATGATCGACTACTCCGGACAAGGTGTTGATCAGCTCGAAAAGATCGTGAACGGGCTCAAAAGATCGCCAGAAAGCCGGCGCCTTGTCGTGAGCGCATGGAACCCCAAAGATCTTGCGTATATGGCGCTTGAACCGTGCCACGACTCGTTCCAGGTATCGGTACGGGATGGAAAGCTTGATCTCACATGGAGACAGCGATCAGTTGATTGCGCACTGGGCCTGCCATTCAACATTGCTAGCTATGCGACCTTGCTGCATCTCCTTGCGATGGAAACAGGGTATGAAGAAGGAGATCTGACGGGCCATCTCGGCAACACCCATATCTACAACAATCACATCGATGGAGTCAAAGAGCAATTGACACGCAAGCCGGGGAAGCTTCCAACGATACATACTGAAAATTTCGATACCATCTATGATTGGCATTACACAGATTCAAGGATAGAAGGATACGATCCGCAGCCAAAGATACAGTTCCCTCTCGCAGTATGAGATGACAACCATGGTACACTATGAACGAAAATTTCCCTATCTCTTCTTTGATTTCGAGGGGATTGACGGTGCAGGAAAAGATGCGCAGATAACAAAGCTTGTCGACATGATCAAGGAAGACGACAACGGCCTTTATGGAAACAAGTATCGCAACATCTGGACCACACGAGAGCCAACTATGGATTCTGAAGAAGGAAGACTGATCTGCACAAAACTCAAAGGGCTCTCTCTTTCAGCAGAAGAAGCAGCATATTTGTTTGTCACAGATAGAAAGAAGCATACCCATCCACGGATCGTCGAGGACCATCTGGCAATCGATTCCGATGTCATCACGTCACGCTATGACCTGTCGACAGACTCATTCCAGATGACACAAGGACTCAGCTTTGATGAGCTCTATGAGATGCACAGCTATTACGAAAAGGACGGATGCATCATTCCCGACATGACGATAGTGGTCGATACAACTCCTGAAGTTGCAGCGCAAAGAAGAGGTAAACGTAAAGGAACAAAAGAATTCTTTGAGACAGCGGATTTTCAGAAAAAAGTCAGAGATAATCTTTTGTACTGTGTAGACAAGCTCAGGGAATACGACGGAAGGAATATTATCGTGGTCAACGGGAACCAGTCGATCGATGCGGTTGCTCAAGAGATGTATGAGAAGCTGAAAGGATTTGATTTCCTGCGCCGATAAGTGATGATCGCGCAGTTTCTCATAGCAGAAATTGAAAAGAAAAAGTTCCTGGAACCCAGGAAACAAGCGTACTCATTCTTCTTTGTCTTCGTTCTCTGTGGCAAAAAACTCATTCAACTGTTTGGACCGTATCATGGCATTATACGAAATATCCGGCAACTTATAATTCACCTCTCCTCCCTTCTTCACAAACATTGTTCCGTCGACAAAAAAGAAGAGTTGGCCCTGCAACTGAACGCAGAGCTAACCCTACTTCATGCGAACTCCCCTACTTTGAAAATGCGTGAAAAATCAATGAGAACAACTCATTTTTCACAAGATTACTTCTGGGCCATGTGGTATATAAATAATGTTAAACTGGAAAATATATGTTGTAACATATATGTTGAAGAATTCAACCAGACTTCCCAAAATCGATCAGATTGATCTCTTCATTCTTGAGGATATCACCTGTATTCGCCTCGATCCTGATGTTGATCGTGGTAAACGTCGCGGTCAAAAAGGTGATGTTCCAGACCTGTCCTTCCTGGAGATGCTGTAGGATGAAGATCTTCTTTGAAGCCGTCGTCTCGTACGTTTCATGCAGCAGTTCTTCCGCCTTTTCTCTGACACTGTCAAACGATGCAGTCACAGATCCTATATCGAGCGGCAAAAGCCCACTGCCAGGTTTCTGAAAGACATCGGCCTCAGGGACGAGCGTTATCTTCTCGCCAGAGACAAGGAATGAGGTCATCTTGCTGGTGTTGGGGTTGAAGTAGCCGACCTGCTGGTCCATCAGCTTATCCCCGTCATACATAAGAAAAACATGAGCAAGGAAAGGATCTGGATGCTCTTTTCTCCAGGTGTTGTACTGTTCGTCCTGTTCTACATGCCGTACAAGATCTATCGCGTCCATAACTCATGGTGCCTGAAGATACTATTTAAAAGTTCGGATAACAGATACTTTGACCCAATCTTTATAAAAACAGGAAGACTCGTCAGCACATGGTCAAGCCAGAGCTCAAGGCAAAACTAGAGAAGCAGCAGTACAGGTTTTCGGGAGAGCATTCTGCGGTCAAGATATGCAACTGGACGAAAAATTCTTTGAAAGATCAGGGCGTCTGCTACAAGGAAGTATTTTACGGCATCAAGAGCCATCGTTGCTGCCAGATCACGCCGACTGTCGGATTCTGCCAGAACAGATGCATCTTCTGCTGGAGAGAGATCGAGCTCGGCGAAGGAAAATGCGAAGTGGCAGTCTCAGAGACAAACACGAAGCTCGACCAGCCAGAGGAGATCGTCGAGAACTCCATCAAGATGCACAGGAAACTCCTTGAAGGGTTCTGGGGCAATGACAAGGTCAACAAGAAGAAGCTCAAAGAAGCATGGGAACCAAACCAGTTTGCGATCTCACTGACCGGCGAACCGACACTGTATCCGCATCTCAATGATATCATCCGCATCCTCAAAGAGAAAGGCAACAGCACGTTTGTCGTCTCGAACGGCTTAAGACCTGACGTCATCAGATCGATCGAGGCGCCGACACAGCTCTATGTCTCGCTCGACGCTCCTGACGAGCAGACGTTCCTCAAGGTCGACCGTCCAGGAGTGATGGATGCCTGGAACAAGCTCATGGAAACGTTTGATGCGCTTCGCGAACACAGGCTTAAGGGCAAAGGCCGGACAGCTATACGTGTGACCCTCATCAAAGGACTCAACATGCACGATCCAATAAAATATGCAGGACTCATCGAGAGAGCTCAGCCGACTGTGGTCGAGGTCAAAGGCTACATGCATGTCGGAGCATCCCGGCAGCGTATGAACAAAGAGCACATGCCAAAGCACAAAGAAGTGAGAGAGTTTGCCAAAGAGATCGCAAAACACTGTCCCTACACGTTTACTGATGAACAAGAATCCTCTTTCGTCGTCCTTCTTACTCGCGACCACGTTGAATAGACGAGAAACGATATCAGGTGCCACCAAGGCACCTCAATCTTTAAATAGTACGAATCCTTCTCCTACCACTGTGGGGTGGAGGCATGGAAGAGAATAGACTTGTTTTCTTAGGAACGGCCGGTGACACAAGTACGGTCACAAAAC
>JBMCSP010000104.1:0-3634 GCA_048624455.1 Nanobdellota archaeon | reverse complement strand
ATTGAAGGAGAGTGCCAAGGCAAAAAGTCCGCCAAGCAGCAAAGGATTCTTTACCACAGGGATATTGAGCGGGTTCAGCTTCCCCATCAATGACAGGATACCAAGGATGACAAGCAGAAGCCCAAGCCCTACCTTCACACCGTTCTGTATGAATGACGAGAACAGCCCGCTGATGAAATAGCCAAAGATGACATAAGAGATGAGGAATCCCATTACAAAGGCAAGATACGGCCGGACACGCTTCCTGTCTTCGCTGAAGAACCTATACAACACAAGCGGAAACAGTACGATGACGCACGGCGTAAATGCAGCCACGATCCCTGAGACAAACGAGATGGATGGATTCATACCTCACACAAGTATATTCCGATACACAGGATATATAAATGTGGGTTTTAAGAAAGGACTCCTATTTGCGTACCCTGGCAATAGTTCCATTGTTGCTTTTGATGATCTCGCCGGGTGCTATCCGAAGGATCGAGCGCGTGGATCCCCCACCTGCATAGACTATATCCTTCTCCATCACCCTGGAATCGACAAGGAAGACTGCTTCATAGCCCACCGGAGGCGTCCCTCCGACCGGATAGCCAGCCTTCTCAAGGACCTCATCAGGTTCTGCGATGCGCGGCCGTCCTATCTGCAACGCCTTCGCGACCCGCGATGTGCTCGCACGATCCTCGCCTTTGACGATGGCGACGATGAACCGCCCATCAGGAGCGATCATGCCGATGCTCTTCACGATATCAGTGATATCCACACCGACGGTCTCAGCAGCTTCTGCAGCAGAATGGCATGAGCCATCAAAGAAGATGACCTCCGCATCCACACTAGCAGACTCACAGAATGATTTGAGCTTCTTAGCATAGTCCGTCTCCATATGGATTGCAAAGAGAAAAGAGATATTTAACGGTTGCGGAGAAGTCTTTGAAGCTCGTTCTCGAACTGCTCAAGATCCGCGAACTCCCGATAGACCGATGCGAACCGTATATAAGCGACCTTATCCAAAGTCTTGAGCCGTTCCATGATATACTCCCCGACCTCGCTGGACTTCACTTCAGTCTTCCCATGAGCGGCAAGATCGTTCTTGACATGGTCGACAAGCTGCTCCATCTGCTCTCTGGAGACTGCCCGCTTTTCGCATGCCTTGACGACGCCCGAGAGGACCTTGTTGCGGTCGAAGAGCTCCCTGCTGCCATCCTTCTTGACGATCGTTATCTCTATCTGCTCGACAGATTCATATGTCGTGAACCTCTTCTCGCAGGAAAGGCATTCTCGTCGTCTTCGGGTCATCTCTTGGTTCGGACCGGATTCACGCTTATCGATGACCTTCGATTCATTATGGCCGCAGTAGGGACATCTCATAGAGAAATGAAAGATATCTGTGCTTTTTAAAGATTGCTAAGAAAGAGAGGAGCACCTGCAGGCACATAAATAAAGAAAAAACACACCGTGGAAAAGATTCCACGGCGTGAGATAATACCAGTCAGGAATTGTAGTTCCCGTCGGTGAGCATGCTCGGATGGACCATGTTGAGCCGCAATGCCCGCCGTATCCTCCGTTCCTGATTCTTCTTCATCTTTGTATGAAGCTCCTGGACCTTGTAGATCTTTTTGAAGATGGTGTCGATGTCGGACTGTTTCTGTCCTGCATCCTTAAGGTATCGCTCTATCTTTTTCTGGGTATAGCCTTTTGCAGCCAATTCTTTGAGCGAACGCATCGAGGCGGCGATCTCTTCAAAAGAAGCAAGCTTGTACGCTCCAGCGATCTCGTTGCATAATTCCATATCTATCACCATGAATGCTTGATTGATCAGGTTGAAGTTCCACCCGTGGCCAAGGAGCTTATCTTTGATCTCAAGCTCCGAATGGTCGTGGAACGCTATGTGATGGTTGAGGTTTAGCAGCTGGTCGACAAGCAGGCCCAGCGAGAAGTGGGGCTCATCAAGACCAGTGAGCTCCATAAGACCCTCAAGCCGTGCATGGAGCTCATCACCACCAAGCCTACGCTCAGCGATGACATAGATGTTCTCATACTTTTTCGGGATGGTATGCTTCCTGCCTTTGGCAACATGCCCATCAGCGACTTTTGATTCCGTGGCAAGCCTCAGCAGCTCTTTCCTGCTGTCGGTCAGAGCGTTTGAGACCACCATAGACGATGATAAGAAGGTGAATCCCAATATTCCAAGCATGACAAACGCCGAATGCTGGAATATGAAGGGAAACGCGTGTGCATGAAGCCAGTTGAGAGATCCTCTGAGGAACTGAGGCACGGCATCAGCCAGCGATGTGAATGCATAGGCAAACGTCCCATGCAGCGCATCTTTTATAGACAGGCCGATAGCTACAGGATTCAGACGATCCATACAACAAACACCTCATACGAGTACGTTCAAGCGATCAAAAATGAAATGAAAAAAATGCTCTCCCGCCTAGGAGAACATGTAGACCCTCTTCGCATTGACAAGGTCAGGTACGACGATCTCAAGCGTTCGAGGAGCTCCTGTCTTAGGGATAAGACGGACATCGATCTCTTCATCCTCTCCGATGGTATGCGGCGCGATCAGGACGATCTTGACGACGTCACCACGTTGGAGGTAGCCGTCCTTCCAGGTGCTTCCTTTCAGCAGGTAATCGACTGCATATGCACCCTGCTCGATAGAGCTTCCCTGGCCGACGATGAGCAGCGTCTCTTCGGTAAATGATGAGTTTGATGTCGTCTTGCCGGTAATCTGATACGTACCGAACCGTTCATCACCAAGCTTGAGCTCTCCATCATAGACCTCAAGCTCGACAGGACTGGCAGTCGATGCGCTGGCAAGCGACTGAGATTCCTCGTCAGGGAATGCGAGCGGTTCATACATGATGAATGAGCCAGCAGTGTGGTTTGACACGTTGAAGGCAAGGTGGGTTGAGTTGTGGAGCTTGACGTAGTCAGGCTCTTCATCCTGATTAAAATCTACCTTGTCGATATCTAGCTCATACCAGCTCGTATTGCTAAGGAACCAGACGCGCTCTCCGTAGAGGCTTGCAAGGGATGATCGCTCAGTGTCGATACCCATCAGCATGTCGTCGAATTTCAGTGCATCAGATCCAGGGGATAATTTAAGCTTGATATAGAAGCTTTCCAGATCCTTATCGTCGCCATCCTCGCCGTAGACAAGAATGGTCTCTATACCTGTCCCAACCTGGGACTTTGCACGCTCACCGGTGAGCAATGCCTTATTCTGAAGTGCAGTTGCCGTCTGGATGATGACGCCTGCAGCGATAGCAGCAACCAGGACCATGGCTATGAATATGATAAGCGTTCCGATTGCCATTTCAGCTTTCTTTGTCAGTCTCTTGAACATTGGGAATCACCTTTTGGTATTATCAACGGGAATTCTCACGACGAGAACTACCGTACATTAGTATACTTTTTACTATATTAGTATAAGGTCATATATAAATGTATTGCTTTCTGATGTCTAGTTTTATAAAGAATGCAAAGAAATCGTCGAGGAATATCAGCCCCACTTGAGTGGCACACGGGTCCGATCAAGGACAGATGGCGTCTCAACATGGTATGTTATCGTATTGCCACGGCCAGGAAATATCCTCAAGTTCACAAAATCATTGTCTGTAAGTTTTCTGTGCGG
>JBMCSP010000103.1:0-3641 GCA_048624455.1 Nanobdellota archaeon | reverse complement strand
ATCATAAGATTGCCAGCATCTTCTCTATAACACGCGAGGAAGTCGATGCGTGCCTTCAGGAAGAGATTAAGCATGCGCATAAGATAAAGACAGCTGCCTTAGCAGACCTCAGCGGAAAAAAAGTAATCTATAATGTTGCATCATCCCTTGATTTTTCAGTAAGTACATTTGCCCAGGAAGGTCTTCTCGCTCTCGGATTCTTCCGCGAGATGGGATTCGATATCCAGCTTCTGGTGCAGGGGAACCCAGAAGAGAGCCACAGAAAAGAAGTGGAAAACATACTCAAGAGTAAAGAAATAAATGAACCTGTTGCTATGCTCGGTCACTGCGGAGATGGATATCGCCACTTTAACGAGTATCAAGACGGCATCGTTTTCGGATCACCTCTCATGAATAAGGACGCAGAAGAGCAAGGATTACAGTTTATCAATAATCATTCCTTTGAGATAGGATTAAAGGGATTTGAAAAGAATGTTGAGATCATGACCAGAAAATGAAAGCAGCATACCAGATCAAGCCGAACAGCTATACAGCGATGCTTGGATCATTCATAGCATCCCACGTCATCAGCGACAGCCTCATCTTCCTCTGCTACGGCATAGGCTGCAAAGCCCAGATGACCCACAGCATGGCTAATCTTGACAATAAGAACATGAGCTATACGTCAAGAATGGGATGGTCTGAATTCGATGAAGAGGATTACATAGAAGGTAACATGAAAAAGATATACAGTGCTGTGCTCGGCCAGCTCAATAGATATGATGCCGGATTCATGCCAGTCACCATCTCTCCTGTCTTCAAGCTTTTGGGACTTGATATCAAAGGATACAGCCGTTATCTGGCAGACGAATTCAATGCTCCCATCGAATATGTTGAGATGTCAGGTGCAGATAGCGCTTTCTGGGAAGGATATGTTGAGGTCATGAGGTCATTTTCGCATACTATAGATTGGACAAGAAGACCGCAAAAAGGTGTGGTAAACATCTGGGGCTACCCCTTTGACAGGTATGAGAATGAACACAACAATGACGTAAAAGTACTTAGAAAGATGGTGGCGTCTCTCGGCTTAGAAGCGGAAGCTGTATTCTTCTCAGGCGATTCATCAGAGAACCTGCGCAAAGCAAATCAAGGGCAATGCAACATCATACTCCCTCATGCAAGTACCATAGGATCGTATCTTCAGAAAACGTCCAACCGACCATCGTTATTCACAGATATCCCTTTTGGTCCTGAAGGAACAGAACGCTGGCTGAAAAAGATAGCCCGCGTCTTCAAGAAAGAGATGCCTGCTGAATTTACAACTAAAAAAGCAGAAGTGATGGATCAGTTCCATATGATAAAAGAACGGCTAAAAGGAAGAAAAGCGATCCTTATCCTTGACCTTCCTTGGGTTGGGAGTTTTGCCAGATTCATGACTGATCTTGGGATTGAGATAGAGACTATCATCGTAAAGGATGGGTATTACGGCAAGCCGGAACTTGCGAAGAAGATGATAGAATTCTATGATATCAAAGATCCTGATGCCACCATAACAGATCAGATAGATTATGATTTTCTTTACGAACTTGCAAAAAAAAAGCCAGATATTGTTGTAGGAGCCAGCCCTGAAATTGCACCATTCAAAGAACAAGGCATCCCAACATTCACCTTTGGCTTCCCAAGCTATGATCAACATCATGAAGAAGAGGATGCATCATTCCTAGGTCTTGAAGGTGCCCTTTTCATGACACAGAAGATTGAGAACGCAATGCTCTCACGAAAGCCTATCATCGATAAGGAACAAGGACATTAGCGATCTCATCTTCTGAGTAATGCTCAAAGTAGCGCTTGTAGATACCATCGCATTCTTTGTTCTTCGTGCAACTTGTGCATAGTTGAAGCTTTCGACGGTTTCCATGATGCACTGGGTAGAACCTGTCTTCGAATGCTTCAGAGATATACCCTATCCCCATACCGGAAAGATCATGGTATGCAGACTCGTAGCCGGGTATTGTGCAGAGCGGCAACCCGTCATAGATGACATCCATACCCTTCTTTTTAGCATGAGAGAAAGCCGCCTTGATAGAGGTCACTCCCTCGCTGAAGCGGGGTATTATCGAACTGTTGATGGCAGCGTTGCCGGTAGGCTCCACAAGATTCAGCTTAAGATTTCGAACACCTAGCCCATGAAGAAAGTCGATCGTCTGTAAGAGTTGATTGATATTTAGACGATGAACCACAATATTGACCAAAAAAGGGATTTCTTCCATAATCATATTTCTCATTCCATTCACAGATGCATCATACAGATCTGATTTAGTGATTGTTTTGTCTATGCCCTGATCATAAGAATAGAAACTGACATGCGCAAATGAGAATCCCATTGACTTGAGATGCTTCACTTTTTGCGGATATGCAAGCATTGCGGCATTTGTCGCAAGACCAAGAAGGAGGCCAGCATCATGGATCATCGTGGCAAACTGCATGAAGTGCTCATGGATGGTCGGCTCTCCACCAGTAAGTACAAGCATGTCAAGGCCGAGCTTTTTTGCTTCTTTGATACGATCGATGATGCCCTGCTTCGTGTAGGATGCGCCTACGATCCTTTCACCGAACTGATGATGCCAGCAGAAGACGCAGTTCTGGTTGCAGAGATAGTGGAGTTTGATCAGGGCTTTCTTGTAAGAGAACTCTTTCATTGGGTCTAGAGAACGTTCAGGAATTTATAAAGATTCGTTTGAGGAGAATGACGGATTCAATCATTTTCCTGCATCCGGAGTGAGAAGTTTCTGCTTAGATTTGTTCACAGCTTGGTCAGATGACGAAAGTTCTTTCTCAGTTGACTGAACTCGAGCATCAATCTCATAAAGATATGTCGAGTAGGAAAGAATCTTATTTAGATAGCCAGCTTTCTTGCTTTGCCAGTCGATCAATGTGTCGATAAGAGAGAGAAGAGTCTTAACAATACCATCTCTTGATAATGTACTTGTTGCATGAGAGTCAATCGCTTTTTGAGCCAAAGCGGCAATCTTTTTTGTAAGATTGGTCAAAGATGAATGCTTGCTTGCTTTTTTCAATGAAGGAAGCTCACGACTCAATACATGTTGAATATCTATAGCAAGCTCTTTTATTTTCTGGGCAAAATAAAGTTCCATTTGAAGATGCTCTTTTGCAGTAGAAAGGAGACTTCGCTGTTCCTCTGTAAGATGGGTCTTTTTCAGTCGAGTGTCAATTTCTGAGAGTCTAGCATGCACCCTCGTTTCCACTTTGTTTACATGCTTACTGATTCTTCGCTCAATCCTGAACATCCTCCTAAATGTATGATCATGATCAGCAGTCTGCGCGTGAGAGACAAGTTCTTTGACAAGGGTATTCGCTCGCTCTGGAGAAAACGTTCCAGAACCAAACATAGACTTTAATCTCTCTGCGGACGGGATTATCTTATTTTTGATAAGTTCAAGATTATAGGTAAGATCTCTCTCGACAAGCGAGTCCCACACACCTATATCACTCGTCTCGTGCATGATGAGTTGAGGATTGTACTCTATGAGGCGGGGCTCTTGGACGAGAATATATCGTGCTGCAACCGAACCGGCGGGGCCTGCGAACTCCGTTATAGATGATGCAGTGTCAGGGATTCGCGCTTCATCGTTGCCATGGAA
>JBMCSP010000102.1:0-3645 GCA_048624455.1 Nanobdellota archaeon | reverse complement strand
AGCGGAACAAACTTCATAGCATACAGACCTATATTGAGCGTTGAGCAATATGTCGTCGAACGAAGACGAACAGAAGAACTCCTCAAAAGACAAGCGTTCCGACGCATTGCACAAGAGATCGAAACACTACCTGAACTCTTTGTCCTTTTGCTCTTCGGTTCATATGCGAAAGGGACTCAAAAGAAAGATTCGGATATCGATCTCTTACTGATCGCAGAGCATGCAAAGCCTATCGTCTCAAAAATAAAGTCACTACCGCTGCCCACCCATATAACTGCCATAACACCAAAAGAACTCAACGAGATGCGCAATTCAAAAGAATTCAGTGTCGTCTCTGAAGCTCTTAAACAAAATATCATCATACATGGGATTGAAGAATACTATCGGTTCATCAAAGATGTTGACTGAAAAAGATATTATACAAGCAGAGCACACCTTTCAACAGTTCGTCAGTGATGGGCTTATCAAAAAGAAGAAAAGTAACCCATCGATAATTACCATATTGGCTGAAAATGCTAATGAAAGCCTTCTTCTTGCACAACAAACACTGGATGAAGGATCATCTGACCTTTGGACTGTCGTCATCAGCTATTATTCCATGTTTTATATCGCAAATGCACTCTTGCGACAAAAGGGTTGGGTCATCGGAGATAGAAGTGCTCACAAGATTACAGCAACAGCTCTTATCGTTCTGCTGCGTGATGATGTAGAGACCATGCTTATCAAAGATTTTGAAAAGAGTATGGATGAAGCATTACCGAAGATAAAAACAGATGAATTGTTGGAATCATTTGATCACGAACGACATAAATGACAAGATTTTCAATACGATATGACAAAAAAGATAAAACGGGCGAAAGCCGAAACATCATACAGACGTGCACAACATTTTTATTATATTCTGGGCGCACTACTAGAAAAGACGAGATAAACCAAAATGACACTCCTCACCAAGTCCAAATACATGTCGGGAACGCAGTGCCAAAAACTCCTCTTCTTCATCAAGGAAAACCTCCTCCCGGAACCGACGCTCGCAGACCAGCACAAGTTCAACCAAGGCGCAATTTTTGAACAACAAGCGCACAAGCTCTTCACAAACACGAAGACGATCCAAACAGAAGATTTCCTAAAAAACATACAAGAATCAAAAGAAGCACTACTAACAAAAAAGACGCTCTTCGAAGCCGGATTCACGATAGACGACCTCTACATCAGGACAGACGTATTAGAACCAAACAACAACGGATTCAACCTCTACGAGATAAAAAGCTCAAACGACACAAAACCTGAACATATTGAGGATCTGGCCTTCCAGAAATATGTCCTTGAAAAGAAGGGAATAAAAATAAAAAAATACAGCGTCATCCATGCGAACAAGGAATACACAAAAAAAGGAGAGATCGATCCAAAGAAGCTCTGCACGACCGATGATGTCACCGAGGATGTCAACAAGGTAAAAGGGATGGACGAAGCAGCACGCCGGTCAAAACGGACACTCCTTCTGCAAAAAGCTCCTGATGTCCCGATAGGAAAGCACTGCAATAGCCCCTATGCATGCCCTTTCAAAGACAAGTGCTGGGACTATCTTCCAAAAAACAACATCTTCTCCCTCAGCAGCTGGAGGACGTACTGGAAGCTCTTCGACGATAATATCCTTGATATCAAAGACATACCTGACGAAACGAAACTCACGGATAAGGACCAGGTCATCAGGGAAGCGGCCCTGAACAACAAGCCCTACATCGCAAAAGAGCATATCAAAAACTTCATCAAAAGACTCCACTACCCTCTCTACCATTTCGATTTCGAGACGTTCCAGACTGCGGTCCCGCTCTTTGACAACAGCAGGCCCTGGCAGCAGATACCATTCCAATACTCTATACATATCGAACACAAAAACAAAACAGTAGAACATAAAGAATTCTTATCTGACTCAAAGACAGATCCAAGACCGGCACTTCTCAAGCAACTCAAAGGTGATCTCCACGGCGAAGGGGATATCATCGTCTTCAACAAAAGCTTTGAGATAACGCGGCTCAAAGAGATGACGAACGATTTTCCTGAACACGAACCCTGGATAAACGACGTCATAGCAAGGATAGTCGACCTCGCGGTACCCTTCAAGAACTGCTACTACTATCATCCTGAAATGCAGGGTAGCTATTCACTCAAGAAAGTCCTTCCTGCTCTGACGAAGGGATCATACGATAACCTCGCAATAAACAACGGCGGCGATGCAAGCGCGCAGTTCTTCTACAGCCACATCAAACCCGAACTCAAGAACAAGGAAGAGATCAGAAAAGACCTTTTCAGATACTGCGCATTAGATACCGAAGGGATGATCTGGATCCTTGACAGTCTGGAGAAGATGGTCGATATGGACTAGACGATAACCTAGCCATATTCTACATGAATCAGAGCTTGACCTCGTGCACTCTACCCTTCTTCAGATCATCTAGTGAGCGTCTGAGATGTTCGAGGAATACAACTTCTTCCTTAAGTTCGTTTAAGTCCATCCTCTATATCCTCCAGATCTTTTGCTATGCTCTTGATCAGTCTTGAACGTCTTTGCATGAGTGCATCGTATTCTTTCATATTCTTTCTAACCTTTCTGATTTTTTATGTATTTCGTTTCGTTTATATAGTCGATGATAGCATCGATGACTTTCTGCTGATGCTTCTTATCAGAAACTGAGATAAGCAAGACAAGGACGTCTTCTTCAATAATCATGTAATAGACTCTAAACTTCTTGTTCTTCAATTCTCTCAGCCATCGTTTTCCTTTCAAAGGCTTGCCTAATGCAAAGGGATTTTCCTTGAGTCTGATCATCTGTTTCCTGAAACGCTTCTGTATATTCGCCGGCAGTTTGAGAAATTCTTTTCTAAACTCCTCGGTTTCTTTCAATACATACTGCATATTCTCCTGGGTTCTACTGAGTTTAAGGCAGTTGAGGAGATTTTATAGCATAACTTGTAACTGATATAGAAGGATTTCATCATTGTGCAAAAAATCTCTTGAAAAAATCTTTTCTGGTGAAAATTCTTCAGCATTTTCGTACAAAATCACAAGACACTAGACAAGCCTAAAAAGTGTTATGAAGTTATATCGTCTTCAAGTGTTCTATGACTGATATTGACACTATAAAGAATAGAATTCTTACGCTCAGAGAAAAACAAGTGATGCTTGATGGTGATATAGCTGAATGTTATGGTGTCTCGACAAAGCAACTGAATCAAGCAGTCAAGCGAAATAGTGCTCGATTTCCTTCTGGATTTATGTTTCAGCTTAGTGAAGATGAGAAAGATAATGTGGTCACAAATTGTGACCACCTCAACAGATTGAAATATTCTCCAACGCTTCCATATGCATTTACAGAGCAAGGTGTTGCGATGTGGGGTTTATTCATAGTAAATATACTATAAGAGCTTCCCGACGATGACCGTGTCGATGTATCTTCCATCATCGGTGAGCGATGCTTTCTTTTTTGTCCCTTCCATTGTGAAGCCGCATTTTTCCGCCATGCGCATCGATCCCTTCTTCTCGACAGCGATCTCTGCTTTAGCCCTGACAAAACCCCGTTTCTTCGCATATGCAATTGCATAAGAGAGCAACCCTGTTCCGACGCCTTGACCCTGGAAATCAGG
>JBMCSP010000101.1:0-3665 GCA_048624455.1 Nanobdellota archaeon | reverse complement strand
TATGACTTGCCTGTCTCTATGAATATCCTTGCATTAAATATATATATCTCCTTGCTGATAAGGACTGTGTGCGCAGGACAACAAAGCTTCCACTATGGTACCTCATCGGCGTCATCGTCGTCGTGCTGACGAGTGTTATCACCTATCTAGGCGTGCAGCATGCGATGTCGCAGCAGAATATAGAGCTTGCCCTCAAGTTCCAGTATATGGATTATCTTCTCATAGGATCCTGGCTTGTCGTGAACATCATCATGATCTTCTTTCTTATGTCGAAGGATCAGACGAGACTTGTCGATTATCTGTTCCCTGTGTATTTCATACTTCTCCATCTCTTCTATGTGGCAGTCATACTGATGAGCTATAACAACATATATCTCCCGACGATCGTCTTTACTGTGCTCTCCTTTGTGACATCCGCTTTTGAGCTTGGCTACAGCACTTATCTTATCATTCCCTTCGTGCATATGATGAACGAGACGTATCTCGTCGTCAAGAAAGGGACGGGTTCGGAGAAAGAAGTGAAGAAAGAAGCGAAAAAGAAAGCAACGACTTCTTCGATCAGACCGAAAAGACGAACAGTTAATACAAAGATTAATAAAAGAAAAAAGAGCTCAAAACCCCACGCCAGGAAAAAGAGACGAAGTGAGGGTCAATGATAGAAGTTTCTCATCTTAAGAAAAAGTATGATACGTTCACTGCTGTCTATGATCTCTCGTTCCAGATTGAGGAGGGAGAGGTCTTAGCTATCATCGGACCGAACGGAGCTGGGAAGTCTACCACTTTGAAGATGATCTGCGGACTCCTGACCCCTGACAAAGGGACGATATCGATCAATGGGCACACTTATCACACTGGTGCTCAGAAGATAAAGAGCATGCTCGGCTTTGTCCCTGAAGAGACTGCCATCTATGAGGGCATGACCATACGCGATTATCTCCTCTTCTTCGGCGATATCTATGGCCTTCCAAAGAAGGAGGCAGAGCAGAGGATGCATGGGCTTTTGAAGTCGCTGCAGCTTGATGAGGAGCATTTTGCAAAGCCGCTGGGCAATCTCTCCAAAGGTATGAAGCGAAAGCTTCTCATCGCACGCTCGCTCATCAACGATCCTGATGTCCTCATCTATGATGAGCCAGTCTCTGGGCTTGATCCGCATACCACGAACTTCCTGCTCAACTACATCCTTGATCTTAAGAAGGTAGGAAAATCCATCATCTTCACTGCCCATAATCTGCATCATGTCGAGTTTGTCTGCGACAGGATCGTGATGATGCATAGGGGCAAGACGGTCCTTAATGATTTTCTCGATAATGTCAAGAAGGATTTCGGAGAACCTGGGTATGTTCTCAAATACAAAGATTATAGTACAGGAAAGATCCTTATAAAAGAGTTCTCCAAGGTACTTGACCTCAACGATTTTTTGACGAAATCACGCAAAGGGCAGATACGGATCGTCGACCTGAAGACAGAAGAGAAGACACTGGAAGAGATCTTTTTGAGGATGACACGCTAGAGGCCCTATGAGACCATCGAACGTTTTCAAGATTGCGCGTCTTGAGCTCAAGAAAAGCAGATCACGCGTAGAGAAAAAAGTCATCATCATCATGGCAGTCCTTGGATTGCTCATCTATGCCTCGGTGACACTGTTCATGCAGCTTGGTATCCTTGGCACCGAGCAGTACTACACATTCTACACGAACGATGAGACAATCCATGAGATACTCCTCGCGACAGAGAAGTTCATCCCATCACAGGATGCAGAGGCGGATCTCTTCATCGACACCACGAGCGACGGGACTTATGTATTCGCGAAGAACAGCGACCGGGCGCAGGCAGCGGTGACGGTCCTTGAACGTGCCATCAAGGAATACAACACAATGATCTACAGCAGCTATGATCCTGCCCTTGCTTACCCGCTGCGGATACGCATCGAAGAGATCGAGCAGGATGAGGACGAGCTCGAGAAGATGATTCAGGAATCCATCGCCATCGAGCAGGATGTCGCTGAGACGCAGAGCGGGGAGAATCCAGAAGCCAGAGAAGAGGATGCAGATACGCAAGCAGATGGCGTGACAGATGATGCTGCGCTTCAGCCGCAGGACGAGCTTTCTGAACAAGCTGTTGAAGAGATGTCTGATGCATCTCCTGAGCCAGCACCTGCGTCACCTGCATCACCATCAGATGATGTCCGTCTACCCCCGGCAAACCTGACTGAGGGGGCAACAGAAGGAGAATACAGGCTGATGCAGGATGTCAATCCGTATTCCCAGTTCAATGTCCTCTTCATCGTGGTCCTGATGACAATGCCGCTCTCCATGGTGGCTCTCATCTTTTCCAACAGCATCATGGCCGAGAAGATCAACAAGCGCGGCATCTTCCTTCTCCTCGCTCCCATCCTGAAGAGCGAATGGATAATAGGCAAGACGCTGCTCTACTTCATAGGCTCCTTCGTCGGTCTCCTTTTCGTGGTCGGCCGGCATGTGGATTCGTTCCTGGACGGATTCTATGCATCGCTCATCCTTGCGGCGATCATCCTGACGTATCTGGCCATCGGCTTCATCGTCGCGATGTTCTCGCGCAGCCACAAGGAGCTCAGCTTCCTGGGTATCTTCTCGATCTCCCTTTATTCCTGCTATCTTCTCATCCCTGCATTCATGCTGAATTTTTCCGTGATAAGCCTAGCGTCGCCGCTTACTATCATCGCCAAGCTCTTCCAGGGCGAGATCGTCACGCTCAAGCTCTTTCTCTTCAGCGTCCTCCCGACGCTCGTCTCCGGCCTGTGCATATTCCTGTTCGGCTCGCTCCTCCTCAATGACCAGAATATGTTCACCTACCGTAATATCAGCGCAAAGATCATCGACGGGATCTCGCAGCTTGTCAGGAAAGGGAAATACATGCTCTCTGTCATCTCCTTTGCATCTATACCGTTCATCTTCCTCATACAGCTCATGATGATCGTCTTCCTGCTCAGCCTGCGAAGCTGGCTTTCCATCTATATCCTGATGTTCTTCGGAGCCCTTGTCGAAGAGACGTTCAAGAATGTCGGCATCTATACGATCATCACACGAAAGCTTGGGAAAACGGATGTGAAGCATATCGCATGGTACTCCCTGCTCACCGGACTCGGGTTCTTCATCGGTGAGAAGGTCCTGCTACTCATCATGATAGCGCCGTTCATGGAAGCATATCTGACGCTTGTTCTTGCAGGTGTTGTCCTTCCGCTTCTCCTGCACACGTCGCTGAGCTTTGTCTTCGGACTCTCAGCACGCTTCTTCGGAAAGAAAAATTTCGGGACGTCGGTCATGCTGGTCACTATCTTGCATTTCATCATCAACTTTGTCATCTCTTTCCTGGCCAGAGGTGGTGCGATGTGAGCAAAGCAAAAAAAAGCGCCGCAAAGAGAACGACAGGCCAGTCCAAAAAGACAGGGTTAAAGAGCAAACAAGAGGATCGTCCGATGGTGTGGAAACAGGTGATGCCAAAACAGAAGCATGCTAAGCGTCCTCCTCTCGCGAAAGGCCTTCCTATAGCGAAGCGTGTCTTCAGGGACCTGATGCGCGAGAAGACGATCGTCTTTGCCGTCTTCCTACAGCTCTTCATCATCATGACTTCCACGATTCTCTTGACGAACTCAGAATCATTGTTCAATCCCGACTCTATGATGCAGG
>JBMCSP010000100.1:0-3686 GCA_048624455.1 Nanobdellota archaeon | reverse complement strand
AACTCTTTACACTTGACAATAACGTAAAGTACTTGACACTAAAGTAGAGAGGAGGCAGATTCATCATATATAAAACTTCGGGAAGAAAAATCTGAGAAAAGAAAAAAGGGTCACTCTTTTTTGAGCGGTTTCTTGGTCTTTTTTATCTCTTTTTCAAGATCAAGCTCATCAAGGAGTTCCTTGTAGCGGTTCCTGATCGTGACCTCGGTAACCCCTGCGACATCAGCAACTTCTCTTTGCGTCCTCTTCTCACCATGGATAAGAGCCGAGACATACAGCGCTGCTGCAGCGATACCGGTCGGACCGCGTCCAGATGTCAGCTCAGATTTCTGTGCCATCTCAAGGATCTCGACAGCCTTTGACTGCGTCTCTGCGCTGAGATTCAACGAGCTTGAGAACCGTGCGATATAATCTGCCGGATTGCTTGGCAGGATGCTGATCTGCAGTTCTCTTGTGATGAACCTATATGTCCGTCCGATCTCTTTTTTCTCGATACCGGAAGCTTCAGAGAGCTCATCGAGCGTTCGCGGAACTTCATGGCGTCGGCATGCTGCATAGAGTGCACCGGCGACGACGGATTCCATGCTTCGTCCTCTGACAAGACCTCGCTGGACTGCAAGAGTATATATCCTTGCCGATTCTTCGTCGACAGATTTTGGCAATTTGAGGTAGGAGGAGACACGTTTGAGCTCTGCAAGAGCAAGCTTGAGATTCCGCTCGATCGCTGTCGATATCCTATACTGCCATTTTCTCAGACGGAAAAACTTATTCCGATCTGTATTGTCCAGCTTATAGAGATCTCCCTTCTTACCGATCTCAGTGCCTAGACCTTGATCGTACTGTGTGTAGGACATCGGTGAACCCGTTCTTCGTCGGTTCGTGTTTCCGTCATCCTCGTATTCACGCCATTCCTGATCGAAGTCGACCATCTTGTCGTCGATGACGAGACCGCAATCTCGGCAGATGATCTCTCCTTTCTCTTTGTTAGAAAATAAATTGATAGACCCACATTCCGGGCATTTCTTGACGTATGCCATTTTGGTTCTTCAGAAGCACCACCACGCTTCCTGTTAACCCCCGTTTTGTTATCTCATACGTAGTAAACCTACTTACCATAGGCTTAAAAGCGTAGATTTATATATATAGTATGTGCCTTATTTATAAAACTTTCTATTTTTGTGCTGTTTTTAGTGTTTTGTCGTCGAGAAAAGCGTTTTTGCGCAAGGCTTAAAAAGCGTTTTCGCAAAGGTTATAAACAGACCAGTTGTGAGCAAACTTTTATAAACATCTCGTCAACAACAAGTATTATTGCCGTCGTGGCACAATCATGGCAGTGGTTGCGTCCATTGGTTCCGGTGTGGGTTTCGTTTCACTCAAGCCCACATGACATTCATACATTTGCCGTCGTGGCACAATCTGGTACTGCGCCAGCCTTGAGGGGCTTTTTCGTCTGAGAAAGCTGGTTTCCTTCGGGATATCCCGGTTCAAATCCGGGCGACGGCGTTTATCACTTCTTTATCATAAATGCAAAAGGAAATAAGAAAAATCCAATTCACAACCGCTTCTTCTTGAGCAGCAGTGAATTGGAAACGACACTGACACTGCTGAGCGCCATGGCAGCACCGGCGATCATAGGTGACAAAAGCCAGCCGGTCTGGTAATACAAGACCCCTGCAGCGATCGGTATGCCGAGCGTGTTATAGAACAGAGCCCAGAACATGTTCTGACGGATCTTTCCCATGGTCTGCCTGCTGAGCTTTATGGATTTGGCCACATCCATGAGATCATTTTTCATGAGGACGATACTGCCGCTCTCCATAGCGACATCTGTTCCAGAACCCATGGCGATGCCAACATCAGCTTCCGCAAGCGCCGGAGCATCATTGATGCCGTCCCCTACCATGGCAGTCGGGTTTTTTTTCTTGAGCTTCTTGACATAGGCAGCCTTGTCCTCGGGAAGGACTTCTGCAAAGACCTGCTCGATACCTGCTTCGCGGGCGATCTATCGGAGCGAAATCAAACCCATGCTCTTTCGCAGTAGCGATATGGTCGGTGGCATTTGTCCGCGATCCTCGATACAGGACATTTGTCTCGATGAGTGCAGCTTTCTTCCCGAGCAAGACAACCTTGTCATAGACCGCCTTGACGATCTCTGGACTCATATACGTCGTACAGCCCCTCTCGCCGAAATGTACCTTGATCCCGACATTCTCGCCGAGACGCGAGAAATCAATCTTTCGGATGAGCGTTTTGATCTGCTTTGCCTTATAGATGTCTACCATGTTCATATGTGATCTTGAGCCATTTAAAATAATTACGATGCGAAAAATTACGGCGGCACAGCTAGCGCTAGCAGAGAAACTATGTATCTTCAGATCTACTTATGCCGATACAACCGTGCGACTCCTCTATATCCATCCCCTTCACGGGAGATCCGACCAAGCTCAAACACAACTTCGACAGCTGCGGTGCTTGTTCGCAGTTCTGGGGGAACGCTGCGAACGATCTCATAGAGATTCGGCGCATACCTGCCCTCTTCAGAAGTTGTGGTGAATTCTATCTCCGTGAATGGTTCAATGCCTTCAGCAAGACCTTTGCTCTCTGGATTCCAGGAAAAACGATGTTCAGGATCGCCGTTGCGGACATAATGCAACGTACCTTCTTTGTTCTCCGGACTCATATCAAACCGATATAACGGTTTTACACGGTGTAGAATTTCGTCGAGACTCGGGGGTGGCTCTTCGCTTGTTTCTTCCATCCTCGTTGGTTCAACCTCACACATTATCTGTGCTTTACCTTATATATAAGTCACCAGAAGTTTAAAAACATTTCTTTTGCGGAGTTGAACATCTGCTCAGGTCAGGCTCCTGTCTGCTCATGTCTTTTTCGTACTGCCTCACCTCCGCAGGAGCCGTCCCTCCGAGGCAAGTGCATGTCCAATCGAACTCACGTCGCAAGATAGACCAAGGAGCATGTGTACCCTAGCTAGTATATAAAGCCCAAAGATATAAAAAGGAAGATTAATTTCAGTGGATTCATGTCAGACGAACGCTCGATAATCTCATTGATGGAAAAAGTCACTGTTGAAGGCCCTGCAAAGTCAAAACAGGTGAATGCGCGGATCGATACAGGAGCGCATACCAGCTCTATCGACGTCAAACTGGCCGCAGAGCTCAATCTCGGCCCCATCATCGAGACGAAAAATGTGCGTTCAGCATCAGGTGTGGGGCTCCGTCCTCTTATCAAGGCAAAGCTGACCATCCATGGCAAGACTCTCGAGTCTGAATTCACCATCGCGAACAGGGATCATATGAAGTACAGCGTCCTGGTCGGACGCAATATACTGCGCAAGGCAGGATTCCTGATCGATCCAGCATTATCAAACGAGGAAGATATATGAAAGCAGCAGTCATCAGTCTTGGAAGCAAATCATCGCAATGGACTATCGAAGAGATGAAGAAATACTTTGACACGGTCGACGACATAAACCTCAAGGATGTCGAAGTCAGCGTGGGAGATAGAGATCTCATCCTCTACAAAGGAAAGAAGATGCCAACGTATGATTGCATCTATGCGAAGGGTTCTTTCAAATATGCTCCTGTACTCAGGGCGATCACCCAGGAACTGAGCGGAGAAGCATATCTGCCTATCGACGCGGATGCATTCACAACAGTACACGACAAGTT
>JBMCSP010000099.1:0-3692 GCA_048624455.1 Nanobdellota archaeon | reverse complement strand
CTTCTTGCCGTCAGCCCCTTCATAGGTGAGATCAAACTTCTCAGGCATCTGGAAGTCAAGCTGGATGGTGCCGCACTGCCAGGTCCGTCCGATCGCATCCTTAAGATGGAAATCGATCTTGGGCCCGTAGAACGCACCGTCTCCCTCATTGATCTTGTAGCCCTTGCCTGTCGACTCGAGAACCTCTTTAAGGGTCTTCTCTGCCTTGTCCCAGAGTTCGATGGCACCCATCGCCTTATCAGGCCTTGTCGAGAGCTCCATATGATACTCGAAGCCGAACATCATATAGACCTCTTCGATGAATTCCATAAGGTCCTGAATCTCTTCCTTCGCCTGGTCGATGTCCCGGCAGAAGATATGCGCATCATCCTGCGTGAACATCCTGACGCGGAAAAGGCCGCTCAGGACGCCTGAGAGCTCATGCCTGTGGACCAGTCCGAACTCTCCCATCCTGATCGGAAGATCCCTGTATGAGTGCATCTGGCTCCTGTAGATGAGCATATGACCAGGACAGTTCATAGGCTTGACAGCAAAATCCTGCTTGTCGATCTTTGTGAAGTACATGTTGTCCTGATAATGGTCCCAGTGGCCCGATCGCAGCCAGAGATCCTTGTTCAGGATGATCGGCGCCTTGACTATCTCATAGTCGCGCTCCTTGAGCATTCCCGAGACATGATCGACAAGCGTGTTCCAGATATGCATACCTTTCGTATGGAAGAACGGCATTCCCGGAGCCTCCTCCTGGAAACTGTAGAGATTAAGCTCCTTTCCGATCTTTCGGTGATCCCTACGTTCGGCCTCCTCGAGCTTGTGGAGGTGTTCCTTGAGCTCTTTCTTGTCAGGGAACGAGATGCCATAGATCCGCTGGAGCATTTTATTGTCAGATTTCCCTTTCCAGTAGGCACCAGCGATCTTCATCAGCTTGAACGCCTTGATCATCCTTGTATTAGGGATGTGAGGTCCTCTGCAGAAATCCTCGAAATCGCCCTGATGATAGACTGACGTCATCTCGTCGGGAGCGACCTTTTCCTTGATCATCTCGACCTTGTAGGTCTCACCACGCGCCTTCATCCGCTTGATCGCTTCGTCTTTTGAGACCTCTTCTCGGACGAAATCGATCTTTCGGTCGACTATCTCTTTCATCTTCCCCTCGCTCGTCTTGAGATCTTCCAGCGTGAACGGCTTGTCGGTATCGAAATCATAGTAAAAACCGTTCTCGATGGGAGGGCCGATGGTCAGTTTGATCTTTGGCCAGAGTTCCTTGACAGCCTGCGCCAGGATATGGGTCGAGCTGTGCCAAAAGACTTCCTTTCCTTTATCGTCCTTGAATGTGAGAAGCTGGACTTTTGAGTCCTTCGTGAGCGGTGTAGTGGCATCCATCGTGACGTCGTCAATCTTTGCTGCTACCGTTGCGCGCGCCAGCCCCTCTGATATGCTGTTCGCGATATAGAGTGGCGTTGTCCCTGAAGGGAATTGCTGCTTGCTTCCGTCAGGCAATTCAATCTGTATCTCATCTGCCATAGTCGACACCTGTCCTCCGACCCCTACAACGAGCCGGATGCTTCATCAATATGCAAAAAACCAGATGGAAGAGCCGCTTCACCTTGGTGAGCCAGAAAGCGATGGGTGTGCAAACTGTTTTGTGAGCACAGAGATGACCATCGCGTGTCAAGAGGATCGCAGGAGCGATCAGAGTTCACCGTCAAGCAGTTCATTCCACAAGGAATGCATACCCTGTTTTAAAAAGGATGCATACTGAATTTAAAAAAATTGTGGTGAGAATGAAAGAAAAAGAAAAAAGGATGCCCTAAGCATCACTTGTATTCGATGGACGCATCCTGGCGGAGCTCTTCGATATGGGAAGCGATTGCTTCCTGACGAAGCCTGTCCTTAAGTGTCGAGACGATCTGCTCTTCTACCTCCTCATATGGCTCTACTTCCTGTGCAGATTGGTTCGCGTAGAGCTCATAGAACTGCCGAGCCTCTTCTTCAGTGACATTGAAGCTCCTGTTATCGAGCACATCATCGAGATAGTTCTGTATCTCAAGCTGCGACGTGATACTTTCAAGCTGGGTCTCGTATGAGATCGCCTGTGATGCCAGCTGCTGGCGGTACTGGTCGAGCGTCACGCCTTGCTGAGAGAGCTGTTCAACGATGAATTCTTCGCCTTCTTCAGCACTCACAGTATAATCCAACTGGGATGCCTGCTGTTCGAGCAGCTCAGTGTTGATGACCTGCTCAAGAGCTTCCTGCTCCGTTATCTGCTGGTCCTGCTGGCTCAGATCAGTCTGGACCGCAGCGACCTCGTCCTGCGTGATCTCCTCATCGTTGACGACAGCGACCACATTGCCGGTCACCTGGTTTCCGGCCTGCGGGATAGGCTGTCCGTCAATCCCATCAGGCTGCTGCACAGTGCCCGTGCATCCAGCGATGAAGAGTACTGCAGCAATCACCATGCTTGCTATGATATTTTTTTGTATAGTTTTCATTGTATAGGTGGGCCAGTAACGATACTATTTAAAAGTTCTGCAAGATTCCTCAATCAAGTCTGGATGTTGCGTTGATGCCTTGAAGGACTTCACCAAATGCCACCGGGACAAGAACATCAATCTTACGTTTATCAGATTCCTGTCAGGATAAAATATCTTGTCATGCTTTATCCGTTTGCTGATGCGAGATGCTCCTCAGCGATATCTTCGTTGTTGATGAGAACAGAATACGGATCACCCGGATCAGCCTTGATGACTGATGTTAACGGTACAGCGATACGGTTTGAATATGTATTGTATGCATCGTTTGACATGATCAGCGCAGGACGTATCTTTGCTCCCTAACCATAGTGTCCTGCGCATTGTCTCGGGAATGGCTATCTGCCCCTTTGCACTTGCTTTGACAACATTGAATCCATTCTAGGAGTAAGAAATTTCTGCTCATCGAAGCGTAACCGGCAAATCCCGTTAGAAATCTGTCGGTGAAAAAAACGGAAAAAATTTCAATCCACTGAAAAAATTTCAATCCCTGACGAAAATGGCATGTTTGCACTTGACGCTCGTATCGACAAAGAGCCTGAAGCCTTGTTTTTTGGCTTCAAGGCAGAACCGTATCTCATCGCCCTGTCTTGATTCATCGATACCGGGAACAGTGCCATAACGGATTCCTCTTTTGAGAACCTCTTTGGAGATCAGCATGCAGCCATTGCTTGGGATGATGACTTCAAGAACATTATTGCTGCGCGCCTCTTCCATCGTCATATGACGGCGGATATCCATCGGAGAGGTCACTCCCGGCGGAAGGCCTTGCTGCTTGATCTCTTCAAATTCTTCATCAGAGATCGCTATGTAGGCCGTCGGGAGCTTTTTCATGCCCCCCTTTCTTCTGAAAACACCATAGTAGAGACCGCTGATGATATCCTTCTCTGCACTGAGAAGTCTCGTGAGGATGTTTCGTGGGACGATGACATCCTGATCCATGTTCAGGACATAGTCATAGCCGTTCTCCATCGCGTAGTTCAGGATATGATTCCTGCTTGCGATGACGGATTGCAGAGCAGTCTCTTTACGCGGGATCCTGTGGACAATGAATCCTGACTGTTCTTTGAGATGCTTAGCATACTCATCCGTTGCAGAATTATCCGCAAAAAGGAAATCATAGTCCCCTTCTATCGCTCTGATGCCTTTGAGGAACGCATCAAG
>JBMCSP010000098.1:0-3732 GCA_048624455.1 Nanobdellota archaeon | reverse complement strand
AACCAAGCACAACAAGCTCTACTTCCGTGTCGAGCCGCTCCCTGAGAATGTCCAGGATGCGTTCGCGAAGAAGGAGATCCCTGAGATGCGTGTCAAGAAAAAGGACGATGCGCTCTGGGAGACGCTGCAGGCTTCAGGCTTTGACAGCCAGGAAGTCAAGAAGGTCCGCGACATCTACAACGGCTGCATCCTTGTCGACGGTACACGAGGTATCGTCCACATAGGAGAGATCCAGGAGATGGTCAATGACATGTTTGAAGACGTCATGAGCAAAGGTCCTCTTGCAGGCGAGCCTGCTATCAACGTCAAAGTAACGCTTGTCGATGCGAAGCTGCACGAGGACGCGATCCATCGTGGTCCTGCACAGGTCTATCCTGCGGTCCGTGAGGGTATCCGTGAAGCGATGAGGATGGCAAAGCCTATGCTTTATGAGCCGATCCAGGAACTGCTTTTCGACGCGCCTGAACAGTACATGGGTGAGATCTCCAAGCTGATCTCCAACAAGCGCGGACAGCTGATCGACATGAAGCAGGAAGGGGCGCATGTCCTGGTCAAGGGCAAGCTCCCTGTCGCTGAGATGTTCGGATTGACATCAGAGCTCCGTAGCGCATCCGGCGGTCGTGGAAGTTTCTTCCTTGTCGACCAGACGTATGAAAAGCTGCCGGAGGAATACCAGCAGAAGATCATCCAGCAGATCAAGCAGAGAAAAGGACTCGCCGATTCATCAGAATAGATGGATCGTTTTTCCCTTTTCATCTTGTCTTGCTTGGTGCAGCACAGAAAGTTTAATAAAAGGAATCCGAACTCTCAGGATCCCGAGAACCCAAGACGGGATTTCGAAAACCTTTTAAATACCACGCGGTTTGTTAGACCGTAAAAAATCAAAGAATGACACTGAACGGTGGGAATTCAAAAAAACTCATGATATAGGAGGTTGTTTTTATGGCAGAGAAAGAACATTTGAATCTTGTATTCGTCGGACACGTTGACCACGGAAAGTCTACGACAGTCGGTCGGCTCCTTTTCGATTCTGGCAACGTTGATGAACAGAAGATGCGAAAGCTCAAAGAGAAGGCTGAGCAGCTCGGTAAGGGCGGCTTCGAGTTCGCATTCGTTATGGATAATCTTAAGGAAGAGCAGGAACGTGGAGTTACCATCGACCTTGCTCACCAGAAGTTTGAGACTGATAAGTACTACTTCACCATTATCGATGCACCAGGTCACAAGGACTTTATCAAGAACATGATCACCGGTGCTTCTCAGGCTGACGCAGCAGTTCTTGTTGTCGCAGCTAACGATGGTGTCAACGCACAGACCAAGGAGCACGTCTTCCTCTGTAAGACGCTCGGCGTCGATCAGATCAACATCGCGATCAATAAGATGGACATCTCCGGTGTCGACTACTCCGAAGACAAGTACAAGGCTGTCAAGGAAGAAGTCACCAAGCTCATCCAGAGCGTCGGCTATAAGGCTGATCAGGTCAAGTTCATACCTATTGCATCCCTCAAAGGAGACAATGTTGTCAAGAAGTCCGAAAACATGTCCTGGTACACAGGTCCAACGCTTCTTGAGACTCTCGATGATCTTCAGGTCCCAGAATCACCTGTCGATCTTCCGCTTCGTGTCCCTATCCAGGATGTCTACAACATCACCGGTATCGGTGTCGTCCCAGTCGGACGTGTTGAGACAGGTGTCCTGAAGGTCGGACAGAAGGTCAAGGCTATGCCTGGCCGGGAAGGAACCGGTGTTTCCGGTGAAGTCAAGACTGTAGAGATGCATCATGAACAGATGTCACAGGCTAAACCTGGATCCAATGTCGGATTCAACGTACGTGGCTTCGGTAAGAAGGATATCGCACGTGGAGATGTCGTCGGTGAGGAAAGCAATCCGCCAACAGTCGCTTCTGAGTTCGAGGCACACATCGTTGTCCTGAACCATCCAAGCGTCATGACTGTCGGATATACGCCTGTATTCCACATCCATACAGCTCAGGTAGCATGCCAGATCACAGAGATCGTCAAGAAGATGGATCCGCGATCGGGCCAGGAAGTCACAGAGAACAAGGAAATCCTCCGTAACGGAGATGCTGCAATCGTCAAGATCAGGCCTACACAGCCTCTGGTCATCGAGAATCAGAAAGAGATTCCGCAGCTTTCCAGGTTCGCTATCCGTGACTCGGGAAGGACAGTTGCAGCAGGTATGTGTATTAACCTGACAAAGAAATAAGGGTGCATAACCCTTTTTTCATTTCCCTTTTTTAGGGAAACATGGTTATTCAATATTAATTATCATGTGGCAGTGAAGAAAATGCAAAAAGCACGAATCAAATTAGCATGTACAGATATAGATAAGATCAACGAAGTTTGCAAGGCTATCAGTGATATCGCTGAGAAGACCGGCGTTGATATGCGCGGTCCTATCCCTATGCCTACAAAGAAGCTCCGTGTCACGACACGCAAGAGCCCTGACGGCGAGGGAGCTGCTACATGGGAACGATTTGAGATGCGCATCCATAAGAGGCTCATCGACCTTGGCGTCGACGAACGCGCTCTGAGGCTAGTCATGCGTGTCCATATCCCTGAAGGCCTCAACATCGAGATCGAGCTTCTTGAAGCTTAAATACCCTTTTTCTGTTTTTGCATCAACATTCTCCGTTCGTATTCCCTCTTCACTACGCACCTTATTCTCAGCGCTTCTATCCTTTGAATATTGGACTTTCAGCACTCTTTGAAAAGGAAACATTTATAAACTAACAATGCAATCTCTCTCTTAGAAACACTCTATTTTTCTCGACGAGAAAAGTGCGTACTATCCACGTGATGAACCATGGCTGAAGAGCAACCAAAAAGCACCTATACAGCTGGAAATATCAATGTCCTTGAAGGCCTTGAGGCGGTCAGGAAGCGGCCTGCTATGTATATCGGATCCACCGGTATCGCCGGACTGCATCATCTGGTCTGGGAGGTCGTCGACAATTCTGTAGACGAGGCTCTGGCAGGACACTGCGATAAGATCAAGGTCATCATCCATACTGACAATTCTATCACGGTCATGGACAATGGACGAGGCATCCCTGTCGATACGCATTCCAAGTACAACGTCTCTGCACTCGAGGTCGTCATGACAAAGCTGCATGCAGGCGGCAAGTTCGACAAGGATTCCTACAAGTATTCCGGCGGCCTGCACGGCGTCGGTGTTTCCTGCGTCAATGCGCTCTCTGATAAGTTCACCGTCCAAGTCGCGCGCGATGGCCATGTCTATGTCCAGGAATACAGTAAGGGAAAACCGATCACAGAGCTCAAAGAGAAAGGCGATAGCGACAAGACAGGAACAAAGATCACGTTCCATCCTGACTTTTCGATATTTGAGCAGCACGAATACAACTTCGAGACACTCTCAAGCAGGCTGCGTGAGCTTGCGTTCCTCAATAAAGGGCTACGGATCATCCTGCAGGATGAGCGTACTGATGAGAAGCACGACTTTTTCTATGAAGGCGGCATCAAGTCATTCATCGAGCACATCAGCAAAAACAAGAATCCGCTCCATGATGTCATCTATATCGAACGTGAGACCGACGATATCGCTCTTGAGGTCTCGCTGCAGTACAATGACAGCTACAAGACCCAGAACTTCTCGTTTGTCAACAATATCAACACCGTCGACGGTGGGACGCACCTCTCCGGATTCAAGTCTGCGATGACGCGCGTCGTCAACAACTATGCACTCTCAAAG
>JBMCSP010000097.1:0-3790 GCA_048624455.1 Nanobdellota archaeon | reverse complement strand
TCGAAAGTCTTGCCTGTCTGCAACTATCCGCGCGTCATCTTTGGGTACGATATGATGACAGAAGCTTGGAAGACGGAGCGATTATACTATCGTGACTATGTCTCTGAGAACAAATCGTATTTCTACAAGGAATCTGTCGATATGACGCCTGAAGAGATCCATTCCTTCCTTACTGAATACGGATATGAGTATGCGGTCCTCGGGGTCGACTGCATCACTGCGATGCGGCACAATGCGACAAAGGTGCAGCAGACCATCATGGCGATGGAGGGGTCCGATCTCTTCTCGCTTGTCAGGAACGTCGAGACAGAGTTTTTGTTCAGGGTTGAATGAATCACAATCTTGATAAATCACGCAGTTTTTGATGTTCTATGATCAAGAAGCTCATGAAGTCCCAGTTCTTCAGGTTCCTCGTGCTTGGAGGCTGGAGCTATATCTTCAAGGTCGCTTTGACGGCGTTCTTCCTTGATCTGCTGGGAATCTCGCCCGAGATCGGGTATGCGATCGTTGTCGTTCTTGTCGTCGTGGTGAATTATTTCCTCAACTTCTATGTCATCTTTGAGAACAAGGGTGGTCACAGGAAAAAATTCGTCGGGTATGTCGTAGCGAACGGCCTGCTCAACGCACTTGATTATGTCCTGGTCAACGTGCTCATATCGCTTGGCATGCACTATGCTCTGGCCATCTTCATCGCCGGCGTCATCGGAATGCTTATTAAGTTCTTGGTGTTCCGCCAGATAGTGTTTCGCAAATGATCATCACAGGAAATTATTTCAACAAGTATACGAGCAGAAACCCGCTTGTGCGTTTTCTCCTGAAGCGGTTTGTCAGGACGTATCTTTCTCTTACGGCTCTCGCCAACGGCGATCGCTGGCTGGATGTCGGTTGCGGAGAGGGTTATCTGCTCTCCATCCTGCACAAAAAGGAACCACATTGGAAGATCACAGGGATCGACATAGGGGATGAAGAGCTGGCGCTCGCCAGGAAAGCTCTTCCAGATCAAAGATTTGTCAAAGGGCAAGCATACGAGCTTCCATTTAAGGACGACTCATTTGATCTTGTCGCCGCCAATGAGGTCCTTGAGCACGTCAAGAAGCCGTCACGCATGCTCAAGGAGATGAAGCGCGTCTCGTCCAAATATGTCCTTATCAGCGTGCCGAACGAGCCTTGGTTCAGGATAGCAAATGTTATACGGATGAAATATTTGTATCGGCTTGGAGATACGCCAGGACATGTACAGAACTTCTCGAAACGGTCGCTTGAGCGGCTCTTGGAGAAGCAGTTCAAGACGGTTCTGGTCAAGAACGCCCTTATCTGGAATTTCGCTCTCTGCGTGAAGAAGTGATTTATCCACAATCTTTTTAAAATACGCTTCAGACCGATGTGTATGCTTCCGGGAATACAGCTCTTAGGCATCCTGTTCGGCCTGGTCATGGTCTATATGACGTTCCTGTACTACAAGAGAAAGAATTACGGGACGGCAGCATTCATCTTCTGGATGGGGATATGGACAGCATTTCTTGTATTGGCCATCTTTCCTACATTCGTCTACGGCGTCATGGGGCTTTTGGACATCCAGCGGACGGCTGATTTCTTTGTCATCGGAGCATTGCTTTTGTATTCTGTCGTGATCTTCAAGCTGTATGTGCGAAACAAGCAGCTTGAGGACAAGGTGGAAAAGATTGTCAGGAAGGTCGCATTGGACAAGGCATACAGGAGAAAAAAATGAAGATCCTTTTCGTCCTTGATTATTACTTTCCGTATACAGGCGGTTCTGAGATCTTGTTCAAGACGCTTGCTGAAGGCTTGGCATCGCGTGGGCACGAGGTCACTGTCCTTACAGCTCACGTCGCCGGCGCGAAGAAAAACGAAGTGCTGAACAGCGTTTCTGTGCATCGCATCGCCGTGCCGTCTGTTTTGCCGCGGTATTTTTTCATGAAACTATCCTTCTTTTGGCTTGTACGTCATGCAAAGAAGTATGATATTATCCATACAACATCGTGCGGATCGTCGTTGTCTGCATGGCTTGCATCTAAGATGTTTCGCGTTCCTTCAGTCATCACCGTCCATGAGGTCATCGGTTCGGATTGGTCGCAGTTCTATGGCATGGGGAGGGCAAAAGCCTGGGCCATGAAGCTCCTGGAGCGGATCATGGTGACGCGCTCGCATACGAAGCATGTTACCGTCTCTCATTCGACACGGCGCAATCTTGAGAAGCTCGGCGTGAAGAAGATCTCTGTCGTGCATAATGCGCTTGATTACAACCATTGGAATCCTCGCAGGTATACAGGTTTTCGAAAGAATATGCGCGACGAGCTTGGTGTCGGGCCCAAGGAGTTCTTATATGTCTTCTATGGCCGTCCTGGCGTCAGCAAGGGTGTCGAATACCTTATCAAGGCGATCCCAAAGATCGCAGAAAAGATTCCTTTTTCGAGGGCATTGTTTATCATGGGAAGAGAACCTGCAGAACGCTACTCTTTTATGAAGAAGCTCTTGAAGAAGCATGGGAAAGGGCGAGCTATCCTGCACAATCCTGTCGGGTATGGCGACTTGCCCAAATATCTCATGGCTGCCGACGCTGTCGTCGTGCCTTCTATTACTGAGGGTTTCGGTTTCTGCGTCGCTGAAAGCTGTGCCCTGGGAAAGCCTGTCGTCGCGTCGAATACCACGTCGATTCCCGAGGTCGTTTCCGGGAAATTTGTTCTGGTGCCGCCTAAGAATCCATCTGCGATCGCTTCAGGGGTCGAGATGGTGAAAAAGAAGCGGTATATGAAGACGCCGTTGAAGAAGTTTAGCGTTGAGAAATTCCTGGATGGATATGAGAGAGTGTATAAACGTCTGCAAAGATGATCAGATATGTCAAAGATAGTCACCATAGGCACAACATTATCAGGAAACAAAGGAGCAGCTTCTATGCTCATCAGCCTCATCAAAAATTTCAGACAGTATGATCCTCTGACTGAATTTGTCTCATTATCTTATTATCCGCAATCGCAGGAGAAGCGCTTCAATGTCTATGAGAACCTCAGGATCGTACCTGTCACGCCAAAAAAACTTGTCTTTTTCCTGCTTCCGCTCTCACTCATCTTTTTTCTCTTCTCGTGGATTGCGCCTGTCAAGAAACTGTGCCTGCGCTACAGACCCCTTCGCGAGATACATGAAGCCGACCTGTTTGTCGATATCAGCGGGATCAGCTTCTCAGACGGACGCGGGCTCATCATCATCTTCAACATCCTCTGCGTGCTCATACCGCTCTGTATGAGAAAGCGCATCATCAAGTATTCCCAGGCGCTTGGACCGTTTGAGACGAAGATGAACCGATTTTTCGCAAAACTTCTGCTTCCGCGCGTCGATACGATCATAGCCAGAGGAGACGCGACCAAAGAAAATCTTGATGCGCTCGGTCTTGAAAAGACTCATACCAAGGCTGACGGCGCTCTTTCGTTTCCGCTGTCGCCGTCGTTGATCTCATCAAGGATGCGTAAACTGCTCGAGACGCTTGCCGCAAAACAGAAAGCGAAAGAACGTCTCGTCGTGGGCATCAGCCCAAGCTCTGTGGTCTATAAGTATTGCGAGCGCAACGGCATCGATTATGCTGGCATCCTTCGGCGCCTGACAAAGACCCTTCTTAACAGAGAAGATATCCTCGTCGTCCTGTTCCCCTATTCTGCCAGGCAGGGAAAGGAGAAGATGAAGAACAACGATATCCCCATCGTCAAGATGGTCGCAAGAGGGTTTTCTTCATCGAACAGGCTTGCTGTCATCCGCAATGAGTACAGCGCAGAAGATT